>DAIDJI010000319.1 GCA_027451455.1 Planctomycetales bacterium
CCGCCCCACGCCACGACAGATTCAGCTTGCGGAGCAGTACATCCTTCCTGCCTCCAACGCCATCGCCAATGCTCGACTTTACCGACGTGCCTGTGAGTCGGACCGCCGCAAGCAGGAGTGTCTCGTCACCCTGGCCCACGAGCTGCGCAACCCGATCGCCGCCATCCGCGACTGGGTCCAGTTGCTCAATACCAGCCAGAACACCGACTCCGACTCCTCAATGGCCCGCGACGTCATCGCCCGGCAGGCTGGGGTGATGTCCCGGCTCGTCGACGATCTTCTCGACGCCGCCCAGACCACTCGAGGCTCCATCGCTTTCCGCAAGGTGCCGGTCGAACTTGGGGCCCTGGCCGATCGGGCCGCCGCTGACTTCCGACCCCTGATCGAGGCCCGAGGACAGCAACTCGATGTCACCCTGCCGGGTCGTCCCGTATCCGTCGATGCCGACCCCACCCGGCTCGGCCAGGTCCTGGCGAACCTGCTCACCAACGCCTCGAAGTTCACCGATCCCGGCGGCCGGATCGACCTCATCGTCTCCCTCAACGACGCCGAGGGCCTGGCGGTCCTCCGGGTGCGTGACACCGGGATCGGCCTGGCTCCCGAAGCTCTCGCCGAGGTCTTCGAACCCTTCGTTCGGGTTCTCCCAGCACCTGACCGCGACCGCGGCGGCCTCGGAGTCGGTCTGACCCTGGTCCGCGCGCTGATCGAGATGCACGGCGGTACGGTCAGCGCCGAGAGCCCTGGTCCGGGCAGGGGCAGTGAGTTCGCCATCCGTCTCCCGATCTCTCGACAAACATCCACGGGCCCACTCGGCGCCTGCGGCGACGCGGCCTGATCCCTCTCCGGAGCCCCTACCCATGTCGACAGAACGGACCTGGAAACACGGCAGGGTTTTTTGCGGTCCGAACGAAGCCAACGCTGGCGTCGACATCGACGCTCCTTCGAAACGGAAAGCCGCCCCCTGCGGCTGCCTGGCAGTCCGGCCGGGGGCGGCTCTCACGAGGCACGACCCTGATCTCGATTCTACACGTCCCGACAACATTCGCCAGAGGTCACCGGTCGTTTCGAAACGGAAGATGGCCCTGGCCGCTGCCATCCACCGCACGGCCTCGGTATGATCGGGGCATCACGGCCGGTCGGGCCGCATGTTGACACCCTCGACCTCCATCACCTGGGAGCCCGCCATGGAATCGATCCCCGCGTTCACCCGCCGAGGATTCGTCGGCCTCGCCGCTACCGCCGCGATGGCCCAGACGTCCGCGACAGCCGCCCGCGCGCAGCAGGACCGGCCGTCCGGATCAACACCGACGACCGATTCCTGGCGCGGTCTGAAAGTCGGAATCGCCTCGTATACCTTCATCAAGTTCCCGCTCGAAGTGACCATCCGCGACATCCGCCGCGTCGGGGTCCATTACGTCTCCATCAAGTCGGCCCACCTTCCGCTCCGAAGCTCGGCCGAGCAACGCAAGTCCGTCGTCGAGCAGTTCAAACAGGCGGGGATCACACCGCTGAGCTGTGGAAACGTCGACATGAAGGGGAGTGAGAGCGACCTCCGCAACGCCTTCGAGTACGCCCGAGACGCCGGCATCCCGACCATCGTCTGCTCCCCCAGTCGCGAGAACCTCCCGCTCCTCGACCGACTGGTCAAGGAATTCGACATCCGGATCGCGATCCACAACCACGGCCCCGAGGACAAGGTCTGGCCCTCGCCTCTCGATGTCTGGGAGGCGGTCCCGAAGCTGGACGAGCGGATCGGCCTCTGCATCGATGTCGGCCACACGGCCCGTGCCGGGGTCGACCCGGTCAAGGCCATCCGCACCTGCGCACCGAGACTCTATGACGTCCACCTCAAAGATCTTGTAGAGATCTCCAAGCGTTCGCATGTCGTTGAGGTCGGCCGGGGCGTCCTCGACATCCCGGGCATCCTCCACGCTTTGCTCGATATCGGTTTCCACGGCCACGCCGGGCTCGAGTACGAGAAGGACATGAACGACCCCCTCGCCGGCGTCGCCGAGAGTATCGGCTACATCCACGGGACGCTGGCCTCGATGCGGGGCTGATCAAGCAAGCGTTTGCACATCCAGGATTCAAGATTCCAGAATCAGGTGCCGGCTGACCCGCAAGCCATGATGCGGCCCTCGCTCATCTGGCATCTTGAATCCAGAATGTGTGCAATTTCGCATGTTATCTGCCGGAGGCCATGAATGGATTGGTTTGGCCGATCGGGGCGTCAACCGGTCGTCGCAGGCGAGACCGGTCCCCCGGTCGGGGCGCTCTGGGGGGAAGTCAATGGGGCGGCGGGCCGGTCGGCAGTCGCGCCCCGGATGGCGCCCGATCCGGTGAGGCAGCCTCCAGCGGCGGCCGCCGCGATAACCACGATCCAGGCCAGTCTCCTCATCATCCCGCACCTCCCATGCTCGCGGACGAGTCGGCCCGCCGGGACCGTACCTACGGCCGGCCGGGCCAATCGCGATTCTCTTCGCCCAGGCTTTGGCCACGCGATCGCGGCGGCCCAGGGCTTCCGCCATGGCGGTGGCGTGTCGACGTGATCCGCCCCGTGGCCCCCGAACCTTATCACGGAACGCTCCTCGCGATAAGTGTAAAATCCAGGGCATCGCCTTGGCCTTGCCCTGCCGCTCCGAACTTCGTATGAAGGTCCGCGCACGGGCCGAGGCACATGGCCCCCTCACATCAGCCGAGAAACGGGAGGGCGGGGATGAACGGGAGATTGCAGTCGGTCTGCGCGCAGAGTGTGCCGTGCAAGTGCTGCGGCACTACGGCGTTCCCCTATGGCGTGGTTGACTTCCACAAGAACTGCGAGATCAACCGGCAGCGGCAGGTGCTGGGCATCTCCGGCGTTCCGATCTACTATCACCGTTGCCCCGAGTGCGGGTTCCTCTTCACAACCGCCTTCGACGGATTCTCGAAGGAAGACTTTCTCGAACTTGTTTACAACGACGATTACGTGTTAGTCGATCCCGACTATCTGGGCGATCGCGCTCGGGGAAATGCCGAGATGTTGATCGAGCTGTTCTCGGCTGAGCGGCCAGCGCGGATTCTTGACTACGGCGGCGGTAACGGTGTGCTGGCCGATCGACTCCGAAAGGCTGGCTTTCCGGAGGTGGTTAGCTACGACCCGTTTGTCCCCTCTCACGCCGAACGGCCCGAGGGGAGGTTTGACTGTGTCGTCTGTTTCGAGGTCGTCGAGCACTCGACCAATCCCGACCGCACCTTCGCCGAGATGCTCGATTTCCTGGACGAGCCCGGGCTCATCGTCTTCTCGACGCTTCTTCAACCCAACGACTTCGACCGGCAGGGCCTCGACTGGTGGTACTGCGGCCCGCGCAACGGGCATGTCTCGCTCTTCTCCCGTGAGAGTTTGCGGGCGTTACTCGAGCCGATGGGCCTCGGTTGTGCCTCTTTCAACGACAACTTGCACCTCCTCTTCCGCGAGATCCCCGACTTCGCACGACCGTTCCTCTTCCCGGCCGAGGCGTTCGAGCCCGATCCCTACACGATGACGGTGCTGGCCTGAAAGTCCGTGCGAGGACCGACTCCGCGATCCGATCTCGGCGGCGTCGGTAAGCTCCTCCCCAGCTCATCGTTGCCCAGGCTCGGCTCAACCCCGATGCTGCCATTCGTGAAGTTGCGTTTATCTGCCGACGTGCGGCGGTTCGCTCCTCTCGAAGCCGACCTTTTCCGCCACGGGACTCCGCCACGTTGGCGATGAGCTTAAAGGATGTTTTCCCAGTAATCTAGGCGATATTCTGATGCTGTCGTGGATCTCGACCGGGTCGCACCCCCCTCGTATCAGCCCCCGGCGCACGTCGCCAAACCAATGACTTGCCCCCGCGAACGGGCCTGGCGAGCGCGTCGGCGGGCTCGCGCCGGCCGGGGAGCGACCCCGGCCGGCCGGATCAACCTCGGCCCGAATCAGGCCCCCGCGCCCGGGCGGCCGACGACCTCGCGGACGTGTCCGCGCTCCTTGTGAGTGGCGATCGCGTTGACAGCGTTGAGGTACGCCTGGGCCGACGCCTCGATGATGTCGGTCGACGCGGCCCGGCCGCGGTATGACCGGTCCTCGCTCTCGACCTCGAGCTCCAGCGTGACCTCGCCCTGAGCGTCCTTCCCTTGCGAGACGCTCCGGACGACGAACTCGCGGAGATTCGCCCGGACGCCTGTCACCCGCTCGACGGCCTTGAAGATCGCGTCGACCGGACCGTCGCCGATTGCGGCGTCCTGAACAACCTCGCCGTCCGGTCGGCGAATGGCGACGGTCGCCGTCGGGAGCACGCCCATCCCGGCCGAGGTGTGCATGCTGAGGAGCTGCCAGTGCGCCGGCGCGTCTTCCAGGTACTTCTCGATCAGAACCACCAGGTCGTCGTCGTAGACTTCCTTCTTCTTGTCCGCGAGCGCCTTGAAGTCCAGGAAGAGAGTCTCGATCTGCTCGTCTGTGAGGGTGTACCCCATCTCGGCGACCCGTTCGCGCAGCGCGTGGCGGCCGGAGTGCTTCCCCAGGACCAGGTCGGTGCGCGGGACGCCGACGTCCTCGGGACGCATGATCTCGTAGGTCGACCGCTCCTTGAGCATCCCGTCCTGGTGGATGCCCGACTCGTGCGCGAAGGCGTTTCGCCCGACAATGGCCTTGTTTCGCTGGATCGCCAGGCCGGTGATCGTCGAGAGCATCCGGCTGATCGGATAGAGCCGCTCGGTCTTGATTCGGGTGGTCAGGCCGTAGTGGTCGAACCGGGTCTTGAGCGCCATGACGACCTCTTCGAGGGCCGCGTTGCCGGCGCGCTCGCCGATCCCGTTGATCGTGCATTCGACCTGCCGGGCGCCGGCCTCACATCCGGCGAGGCTGTTGGCAACGGCCATCCCTAAATCGTCGTGACAGTGTGTGCTGATGATCGCGCGGCCGATATTGGGGACGCGCTCGCGGAGCGTCTGAATCACGTGGGCGTACTGCAAGGGGGTGGCGTAGCCGACGGTGTCGGGGATGTTGACCGTGGTGGCCCCGGCTTCGATCGCGGCCTCGACGACCTCGCAGAGGAAGTCGAGCTCGGTCCGGGCGGCGTCCTCGGGGCTGAATTCGACGTCGGCACAAACGCCCTTCGCCCGGCGGACGCCCTGCACGGCCCGCTCGACAATCTGCTCGCGGGTCATCCGGAGCTTGTGCTCGCGGTGGATGGCCGAAGTCGCGAGGAACACGTGAATCCTCGGCGACTGGGCGTACTGGATGGCCTCCCAGGCCCGATCGATGTCGCGGTCGTTGCACCGCGCCAGCGCACAGACTGACGACCCGGAGACCTCGGTGGCGATGGCACGCACAGCCTCGAAGTCGCCGACCGAGGCGATCGGGAACCCGGCTTCGATGATGTCGACCCCGAGCGCCGCCAGGGCGCGGGCCATCTCCAGCTTCTCGGCCATGTTCATGCTCGCGCCCGGCGACTGCTCGCCGTCGCGGAGGGTCGTGTCGAAGATCCGGACGCGGTTGTCGTCCGAAGGGACGGCGGCAATCGTCGGGTTCGTGCTCATGGTTCGGCTCTTTCACTCGGGTTTCGAGGGATCGGACTCGGGATCGTCGCCCGAACCACCGTCTGAATCCCTGCATGGCCCCCAATGCGAGAGGCCCCGAGATCCACCGGCGGGGCGGGTCTCGGGGCCTCTCGGGCTGCGTTCTCTTCCAGACGCAAAGACCCTAGGACCACCTCCCCGCCAGCCCGAGAACGAGCAGGCCGAGGGCCAGGTTGAGTCGAAGGTTCATCGCGATACCGGGCATGGATTCACTCCGGCGTAGGACGGAAAGCGCAGCCATCATGTGGAATCATAGGACCTCGGATGCTCGTAAGTCAATGGCGAGACCTTCAAGCGTCGAGGAAGACGGCCGGCTCGACCTTGAAGAACCGCGCCAGGACCTCGATGTGCCGGACGCTCATCTTCCGCTTCCCGGAAAGGATCTCGGAGATTGTGGAATTGGCAAGGCCCGTCTTGGCCCCCACCTCGCCCTGCCGGACCTCGTGTGACTCGATCAGGTAGGCCAGCATCTCGGCGCCCGAGGCGGTCGGCACTGGCTCGTGGACCCGTTCATACTTCGCCCTCCTCGTTTCTCCACGGGGCCTCGATTGCGGATCCCCGTGGCGAAAGGCTCATTTCCTCCCCTGGGATCAGATACAGCACGTCTCCTACAGTGCGGAATGTATGTGGTTCCTTATCGAGGCGCGGGGTGGTCTTACGTTCCGCGTACCGATTTTCATTGCCGGCATCTCCCAGTTCCTGGAGCAGTGCGAGCAGCACCTGATGCCGGGCGTCCTCTCGGGAGCCGAAGGCGGATACAAGGTGATCGGCCGGCCCTTCCGCCGGATGTGAAGCAGATTCTTCGCATCTCAAGGCTTAGAGTACGTCCCTCAATGCACCGCCATCCCGCCCCGGGCGACGGACTTCTTCATGAGCAGGATCAACGGCAGTCCGGCCAGGGCCATGATCGCAAAGACCCAGAACGCATCGAGATACGCCATCACCCGGGCCTGCTCGCGGACCATCTGTGAGAGCTGGCCCATCGCCTGGCTTTCTGCGATGGACCGCGTCACGCCCTCGCGCATCATGTCGGTCCGCACGTAGTAGTCGGTCCACTCG
>DAIDJI010000320.1 GCA_027451455.1 Planctomycetales bacterium
GGCCCGGCGCGACTTAAAGCGGCTGGGCGTCAGACGTCGCACAAGGTGACGGCCTGCTTCAGCCCGGCCAGCGGATCGCGCACCGGGATGAATTCTTGCCCGACGAACCCTTTGTAGCCGATCTCCAACAGGGCTTCCATGATCGGCTTGTAGGCGATCTCTTACTTATCGTCGAGCTCGCCCCTGCCTGGATTCCCCGCGGTGTGAACGTGGCCGATATACTCGCGATGCTGCTTCAACCGGCTGATAATGTCGCCGTCCATGATCTGAACGTGATAGATGTCGAACAGCAGTTTGAGGTGCGGCGAGCCAACCCGCTTGATGATGTCGATACAATAATCGGTGTGATCCCCCTGGTAGTCGGGATGCCCCTTCATCGGATGGGAATTCACCCGAGAGTTCAGCATCTCCAGGCAGAGCGTGACCCCCTTTTTCTCGGCATGGCCGACGACCTCCTTGAAGCCTTCGACGCAGTTCCGAGCGCCGACGTCGTCGGGGATTCCCTCGCGCATCCCGGTGAAGCAGATGACGTTCTTGTAGCCGTGCTCAGCGCAGGCGTCGATCGCATCGCGGGTCGCCTTCACGACCCGGTCGCGATACTTCGGGTTGTTGAATCCCTTCACGAACGGGCGATCGGGGGCCATGTCAATCGTCCCGATGGCGCAGTGCAGTCCGGCCTGCTTCAGCATCAGGAAGTATTTCGGCGCCATCAGCTCGATGCTGACGCAACCGAGCCGCTTCGCAACCTCAATGGCCTCGGGCATCGTCCAGTATGGCTCGAAGCACCAGTGGACGATGGACTGCTTGATCCGCCCGTTCTTGACGGCACGCTCGGCGGAGGCCGGTTCCTGGGCCCCTGCGCCCGGACCGGCTCCGATCACCGCCGCGGTCGCACCGGCGACCGCCGCCTGCCTGAGCATCTCGCGCCGGCTGCTTCGTGCCAGGGTGTCTTCGGTTTGACTCATCGCAGCGTCCTCCGGGGTCTTATGGGATTCCGGCCAATCGCGCCCCCTCGGCGCGCCTTCGGAGGTCCACTCTACGATGGCGGCACGCGTTTTTCGAGGGCTGTCTCCGCCGGTGAACCTCCCGGTGTCTGCCTTGGCATACCCCGTACAATGGACCGTTTGACTTGCCGATACCGAGAGCTCAGGAGCCACTCACGTCATGTCGTCGGACGCCCCCGAAGGAGAACGCGTCGCAACCCCGATCGAGGAAACGACCAGGGAATCGGCTCTCGCCGGACGCCGGATGGTCACCGCCGCGCTCCTGGTCGCGATGACCGTCACTGCGATGGAGCAACTGGTCGTCACCCCGGCCATGCCGACGATCATCGCGCAACTGAAGGGTTTCGAGATCTATCCCTGGGTGATCTCGGCCTACCTGCTGGCGGCGACCGTCAGCACGCCCATCTACGGAAAGCTGGCCGACCTCTACGGCCGCAAGCGGGTCCTGCTCTTCGGCCTCGGGGCCTTCGCGACCGGGTCGATCCTGTCGGGGACCGCGCAGTCGATGGCCCAGCTCATCGCGATGCGGACCTTGCAGGGCCTCGGTGCCGGGGCCGTCGGGCCGATCGTCCTGACGATGCTCGGCGACCTGTTCACCCTCCACGAACGGGCGAAGGTGCAGAGCCTCTTTAGCGCGGTCTGGGGGCTGTCGAGCGTTGCCGGGCCGATCCTCGGCGGCTACCTGACCGACAACGTCGGATGGCGATGGGTTTTCCTGGTCAGCGTCCCGTTCGCGATCGTCGCGATGCTGATGCTGGCCTTCTACGTGACCGAGCCGGAGGTCGAACGAAAGGTGGCACCGATCGACTGGGCGGGTGCTGCGCTGCTCTCGGTGGGGTTATCGAGCCTCCTGCTGCTGGTCCTGGAAGGACAGGGCCATGGGATCGGCCTGGCGATCGGCTTCCTGGTAACGTCCGTGGTCTTCCTGGTCGGGTTCGTCTTCCGCGAACAGAGGGCGCCCGACCCAATCCTGCCGATGGACCTGATGGTCCGGCCGGTGATCGCGGCCTCGCTGGTGGGGAGCTGCCTGATCGGGGCCATCCTTTTTGGAATTGACACGTATGTGCCGCTTTACATCCAGGGTGTCCAGGGCGGCGACGCTCGGCTCGCCGGTCGGGCGCTGATGCCGCTTTTCCTGACCTGGGCGTTCAGCGTGGCGGTCGCGGCGAAGGCCGTGGTCCATCGCGGGCTCCGGTTCGGTGGGATGATCGGCTCGTGCATCATCACGCTCGGGTCGCTGGGGTTGCTGGCCGGGGCCTCGTTCCCGAAATGGTATCAGTACGGCTTCTACCCCGGGCTGGTGCTGGTCGGCCTGGGGATGGGGCCGGCGTCGTTGAGCCTGATCCTCTCGGTGCAGCACACGGTGAAGTGGGGCCAGCGGGGCGTGGCGACCGGCGCCGTGATCTTCCTTCGGACGATCGGCGGAGCGTTGGGGGTCGGCCTGCTGGGCGCGGTCCTGGGCTGGGAACTGGCCCACCGCCTGGCCGAGGCCGGTGCCAGCGGGATCAACGTCACGGCCGCGCTTCGTCCCGAGACCCACAGGTTCCTCGGCCCCGGCGAACTGGCGACCGTCCAGGAGCACCTCGGCCTGGCGCTCCGGGACGTCTACCTGTGGATGGCGGGCCTCGGTGTGGGGACGATGATCGCGACCCTCTGGCTCCCCAACTTCCAGGAGACCCACGCCTCGGCCTCGGGCAAGGACATCGACGAGGAGGCCGATGAAGGGTTCGCTGTGGCGGCTTCGGAGCTTTGAGCGTGCGGGAGGCGTGGAATCCTCGATAGGATAGGAGGGCTTGCCGGAACGGTTGGGGGACCTTTCTGTCACCATGATCCAAAAACGGCGAAGGCCGGGAGGCTCGGATGAGACCTTACGCCTGGATGGCTTTCCTTGTCGTGACGGGGTCCGCGGAGCCGCAGGCACGCGCGGGGGACGCCTGGCATGTGGAGTTCCAGGAGGGTCAGGAGATCGCGAAGGCCCACGGCAAGGACCTCCTCATCGATTTCGGCGGGACCGACTGGTGCGTCGGCTGCATGCGGCTAAAGGACCGCGTCCTCTCCAAGAAAGCCTTCATCGAGCGGGCCGGCGAAGCATTCGTCCTGATCGACATCGACCTACCCTATCGGACGCCGATCGCGGCCGATCGGAAGAGGCGATACGAGGAGCTCCAGGAGCGTTACGGGATCAACTCCGTCCCGACGGTCGTACTGGCTTTGGCCGATGGCCGCCCCTACGCCCGGACGACCTACCGCGAAAAGTTCCAGACCCCCGAGGCGTTCTGGGAGCACTTGCAGCCCCTCCGCGAACGGGGGCGACGGCTCCGGGAGCAGTTGTCTCGAGCTTCGAGGCTCGAAGGCAGGGCACGGGCCGAGACCCTGGCCGAGGGGCTTGGCGAGGTCCATGCGCGGTTCATCCCCCTTTTCTACGCCGACCGGCTCGCGGAACTCCGCCGGCTAGACCCGTCCGACGCGACCGGCTACCTCACCTTCATCGACGGCCGTCGGGCGCTGGATGAGTTCCAGGCCGGCAAGGATGTGCATGGCGCCCCGATCGACGTCGCGGCCGTGGAGGCCCTGATCGCGCGGGCCGGCCTGCGGGGCGAGTCGCTCCAGGAGGCGCTGGTGCTCCGCGCCGCGGGCGAGATCCTGGCGGGCGAGGATCGTCGGGCACTCCGCACGCTCGCCGCCGTTCTCGATGCCCAGGCGACCCGCACTCGTCTCGATCGCGGCGATTTCGTCCCGCTCGACGCCGATTCGATGGCGATCATCCGGCGCCGGATCGCGGAGGGCGAGGCCGATCCGGGCGGCGGAGTCGCATTTTATTATGCCCTGCACCGCATCCTCGAATTCGACCTGCCCAACCCCTATGACTGGTCGTGCGGCGAGGCGTTCCGGCCGAATATCCGGGTTCGGGAGGTAATCGGCGACCGATACGGCCGCGCCCTGATCCGATCGACGGAGGGCCTCCAGGGCGAGGCCCGCGCCCGGGCACTGGCCAGGGGACTGGATGGGACCTTCTTCGCCCCCCGGGGCTCGATCCGCGAGATACTCATGGATCTGATCCCTGGACTCGTCGGCAAGGAGGAGGCCAGAAAGCTCCTGCCCGGCGAGTTCTATCCTCGCTGGCTCCGATAAGGTTGGCTGCCCGAATCCGCCGACGACCGCGGCTCGCGTGATATGTTCGGGACCCGTTGAGCCCGGTGCAGACCATCGGGTGCGGACCCTCCCCGAAAACCGACGACGAGAGGCGGCCTCGGAGCTTTGAGCGTGCGACCAGGTCGCCCGATCGGATAGAATGGGGTGATCGATCGGGCAGATCTCTCCTGAACAGGGGCCGGACCATGCCGATCCACGACTGGACCAGAGTCGATCCCGGAATCTTCCACGATTTCCACGTTTCCTGGATCGCGGAGATCAAGCGTGCCTTGAATCGCGGACTGCTCCCAGCCGGATGCTACGCCCTGGTCGAGCAGATCACCGGCCAGTTCGGACCGGACGTCCTGACGCTCCGGAGGCCCGTCGATCATTCCTTCTCCCCGGAGTCCGAGCCCCGGGGCGGGGTCGCCCTGGCCGAGGCCCCTCCCCGGGTCCGATTCCATGCCCAGCAGGAGATCGATGCCTACGCCGCGAAGGCCAGGACCGTCGTGATCCGACACCGGAGCAGGAATCAGGTCATCGCGATGATCGAGATCATCTCGCCCGGCAACAAGGACCGTCGGGCCCCGTTCGACGCCTTCATCAACAAGGCCGAGCAGGCCCTGTTCGCCGGCATCCATCTGCTGATTGTCGACCTCTTCCCTCCCACGATGCGCGACCCGGACGGAATCCATCGGGCCATCTGGGGGACCGGTCGGGACGGCGATTTCGCGCTCCCGCCCGACAAGCCCCTGACCTGCGTCTCGTACATCGGCTATCCCGCGAGCGAGGTCTTCCTGGAACCGGTCGCGGTGGGAGATCCCCTGCCCGAGATGCCGTTGTTCCTCACGCCACAAACCTACGTACCCGTGCCGCTGGAGCCGACCTACGAGTCGGCCTGGGAGTCGGTCCCCGATTTCATCCAGGACGAACTCAGCGGCCCATCGGCCAACGGCCGGAACCCGACGGACTGACCGTCATCTCACGTCCGCGACATGTTCCAGGCCAGCCAGAACGCCAGCACGATCCCGGCGATGAATCCGGTGTAGGCAAGCGGGTGGGGACCCTCTCGGTAGACCACTGACGAGGCGACAAAGAGCCCGGCGATCACGATCCCAACCGCCAGCGTATTGGCCGCCCTCGTGAGCTGGCGGACCAGGTGACTGAAGTCCTGCAAGTCGAACGTGACCCGCATCTCGCCCCGCCGGATGGACTCCAATGACTGGCTCAGCACGTCGGGCAGGAGCGTCGCGATCCGCTGGATGTCCTCGGCGGTCCGGATCGTCTGGTGCAGGACCCGCGCCGGCCGGAATCGGCGGACGGCGAGCGATCGAAGGAACGGCTCGAGTTGCCCGGCGATGTCGAATCGGGGGTCAAGGTTCCGCCCGACCGACTCGATGGTCACCAGCGACCGGATCAGGAGCACCAGCTCCGGCGGGATGTGCAGGTGATGTAACCGGACGAAGCCGATCAGCTCGTGGAGCAGCGGACCCAACTCGATCGCCTCGAGCGAGAGCTCGGAGTAGGCCGAGACCAGCTCGGCGAGATCGCGGCGGAAGTCGCGGGCGTCGAGCGGCTCGCCTCGCACATCCAGCGCCTCCAGAGCCCGGATCACGCGGTCGGTGTCCTGAGCGAGCAGTCCCATCAGGAGGTCGGAGATTCGCTCGCGGGACGGCAGGTCGAGCCGGCCGAACATCCCGTAATCCAGCGGAGCGATCACCCCGCCGGACAGGACGCGCAGATTCCCGGGATGTGGGTCGGCATGGAAGAAGCCCAGTTCGAAGATCTGTCGGAGCAGGATCCGGGCCCCGGTCACAGCGACGGCCTCCGGCTCGATTCCCATTTCTCGGATTCCGTCGAGATCGTCGATCGCCACCCCGCCGATGAACTCCATCGCGATGACCCGAGGGGTCGAGAACTCCTCGAAGACGCTCGGGATGTGCGCCGAAGGATCGGAGGCGAACTGGTGTCGACACCGCTGGATGGTCCGCCGCTCGGTCGAGAAGTCCAGCTCGCGCCAGAGCGTCCGCTCAAACTCACGTGCCAGCGAGATCGGCCGGTAGGTCGCCAACGTGGGTATGTGCCGCTCGACCAGTTGTGCCAGGTTCTTGACGATGTCGAGGTCCGCCTTCACGACCTTGACGATCTCCGGACGTCGGATCTTCAGCGCCACGATCCGGCGATCGTGCAGGACGGCTCGGTGAACCTGCGAGATCGACGCCGAGGCCACCGGAACCGGATCCAGCTCAGCGAAGACCTCCGAGACGGGCCGGCCGTAGTCCTCGACCAGGATGGCCTCGACCTGCTCGAAGGGGAACGGGCGGACATCGGTCCGGAGGATGGCAAGCTCAGCGATGTACGCCTCGGGGAGCAGGTCGGGCCGGGTGCTGAGGAGTTGACCCAGCTTGACAAAGGTCGGCCCTAACTCCTCCAGGACCATCCGCAATCGGCACGCTC
>DAIDJI010000321.1 GCA_027451455.1 Planctomycetales bacterium
TAATGTTTTTCATTCGTTCACCCTTTTCAACACATCTGAGGGGAGAAAAATAACATTGACAATAATCGACATTGATGGAATGCACAAGTGGATTTTGATCTCGATAGCTGCCTTTCGCAAACATGAGATCCTCAGTCGAGACGGCATGAGCCAAATGCTTATTCAGCGGTCGGAGTTCGACCGGGTCAATCGCCAGGGGACGATCCATGTGCTCGACGCTGCGCTCTCGGCGGGCGCCGAACGCGTGCTACATACGAGCACCGAAAGCATCCTGACCAAGGAGCGGATGGCGGGCCCGATCGATGAGAATATTCGGATCGAGCCGGAAGACACGGTCGGGCCGTACTGTCTCTCGAAGCTGATGGCCGAGCGGTACGCCTTCGACCTGGCCGGCGCCGGCCACCCGGTCGTGGTCGCCAATCCGACGATGCCCGTTGGGCCAGGCGATCGCGGGCTCTCACCGCCGAGCCGGCTCCTCCTCGATTTTTGCCTGGGGAAGCTCCCCGCCGCGATCGACTGCACGCTGAACCTCATCGACGTGCGCGACGTGGCGACGGGGCTTCATCGAGTCATGGAACGAGGAGAGCCTGGGAGGAGATATGTCCTCGGCCATGCGAACGTGACGTTGGTGGGTCTGCTGGAGGAAATGGGCCGGTTGGTTGGTCGTCCTGCGCCTCGATGGCGGGTCCCCTATTCAGTGGGGCTGATGATCGCCCTTGCGAGCGAGTTCTGGGCCGATCGGATGAGCGGGCGGATGCCGAAGGCCACGGTGACCGGACTTCGGTTGACCCGGCGACTGATGCATTTTGACACGAGCCGGACACTGCAGGAACTGGGGCTGGAGCCGCGTCCGATTTCGGACTCGCTCCGTGACGCGATGGAATGGTTCCGGCAGGTGGGGCGGATTCCAGTTTGATCCGTTGAGGTGCCGAAATGGCAATGTGATGGTAGAGGTACCCCGGCTCCGAGCCGCTTCTGGCCATCTTCGGCGGAACAAGCGGAATACGGGCGAAGATTCTGGCTTGTCGCGGGTTCTCTCAGAGGGCATACTTGAGGACAACTTCCCTCACGCTTACATTGAATCGAATCGCTCTGGCGGGCACATTTTTTGCAGCGTGGTGCGGGACTTTCCTCTCCCAGGTCTTCGCTTCGCCGTTCCAGGCCGGTTGATGGGGCGGGAATCCTCGGAGCGGAGGGAAAGTCGACCCGTGTTTGAAGTTCGGATGAGTATGCCCGGCATTGAGGATCGGATTCCGAATCTTTGTGCTGGCGAGCAGGCATCGATTTGATCTATATTCGTGGAATCGGCTCGGCTGAGGACCAACCAGCCCTGGTGCTGGCTTCGATCGAGGACGTGTCTCCATGCCCGTACGACTGGTGGCGCTCGACGAAGGTCCGGATATCACGCTCGATCGTGGGATGGTCGTCGTTGGCCGTCACCCTAACTGCGAATTTCGGCTGGATTCGCTCCGTGTCTCCCGGCACCACTGCTGCATGACGCAGGAGAGTGGTGATGTCGTGGTGAAGGATCTAGGGAGCACCAACGGCATCCGGATCAACGGCCAGCGTGTGGAATATGGTCGACTTCATCCGGGTGATGAGCTTTCGATCGCGCACATTCGATACCGCGTAGAGAACGGGCACGGGCACGAGCACACGATCGCCGAGCAGGGTGGGATTCATTCGCTTTCGAGTCGAAACGACGGTCGGCCGCAGTCGGGGATCGAGCCACCGATCGTTCCGGAGTCGCCGTTGTTGCCCTCTCCGCTGCTGGCTCCGACACCTCCATCGAGCCCGGACGAGAATTCCCTGGCGGCCGCGGTTCGGAGATGCCTTCCGGCGGGGCTGGCCGATAAGTGTCGAATTCAGGTGATTGTCCAGGTACCTGAGGGGGACGTGCCCCTTGCGTCGCGGCATCCTGACGATCGTCCCTCGGCCCATGCCCCGGAGCCTCTTGAGGAATGTCATTCCAACTCGTCCCTCTGACACGGGGATCGGCGCCGACCATCGCGCTGCAGCGGCCCGTTCTGCTGATCGGTCGACATCCCGAGTGCGACGCCCGAATCGAAAGCGGAAAGATCTCGCGGCGGCATTGCTGCGTCGCGATGGCCTACGACCGGGTGATTCTTCGTGACCTGGGCAGTCGGCACGGGATTCGCGTGAATGGACGAATGGTTGAGGAAGTGCGTCTTCAGCCCGGAGACGAGGTGGCGATCGGGCCGATTCTTTTCCGGTTCGAGGGTCAGGCTGCGATGGTGCCGGCACCACCGGCTGCGGTTCCGGTTCCGTCGCGTCCGGGACCGGTCCCGCCATCCGCGGCGAAGGATCTGTGGGATGCCGACGACTCGGGGCTCGATCTGATCCCGCTGGATGACCTCTGACCGTTGCGAACGGCGCGTTCCACCGCCGGGAATGGCGTGACCCGATGCCTGACCGATCCCTCTGTGTTAAAATCTCTAGGGTAGGTCGCCTCTCGATCCGAGGGTCGATGACGGCGAGGGCGATCCCTCGGGAGCGAGACGGCCGTGAGTCGGCCCCCTCGGTCGATCGCGATCGCGTCGCCCTCGTCGCTCCTTCTCCGGGTCGGACCGGTCAATCGCCCGACCGAGCCGCCCTCACTCTCGTCGGCCGGATGGCATGAGCCGGCATCTGGAGGTCCACATGATTCGGGTTCACAGAATGGTCCCGGCCCTGGTCCTGGCCGCGGCGTTCGTCGGTCAGCCTGCAAGGGCCCAGTGGGGATACGGCGGCTGGGGATGGGGCGGAGGATGGGGACAGACCCCCGCCGGCGCCAATCTCACCGGTCTCGGCCGATACGCCATGGGGGCCGGCGTCTACAACTACGATACCGCGCTCGCCAATCAACTGAACGCCCAGACCTACATGCAGCTCAATGAGTACTGGGCCAACGTCGTGGCGCATGAGGCCTTCGTGCATCACGCGAGGGTCCACCAGGAATTCCTCAAGGACAAGACCCTCTACGACCAGCACATCCAGTCCCTCCGCGACAACCCGACGCCGCAGCAGATCCAGAATGGGGACGCCCTGAATCAGGCCGTCCGCGACCTGAGCGATCCGAGGCTCGGCAGCTCGTCGGCCCTGCGTGCCGCCAAGGCTCCTGTCGACGCCCAGACCATCGCCGCGGTCCCGTTCGAGAATGCGACCGACCGCGTCACGATCATGCTCGACCAGCTTCGGGGTGCGTTCGACTGGCCTGCCGTCTTCGAGGATCCCCGGTTTGCCAACGACAAGAAGACCTTTGACGACGTCGTGGCCCGGTTGCGACGCGAGGACCAGGACGGCGAGATCTCGCAGAAGACGATCCAGGAGGCCATGGGACTTGCCAGCGACCTCCGCGCCAAGCTCAACCAGCAGCCCCTCAAGGATGAGAACGATCAGCGCGCCGCCACCAAGTTCCTCAACGCCTTCCAGGCGCTGCTGGGGCTGCTCAACAAGCCGGACACCCGCGCCGCGCTCGAGGAGCTTCGGAAGGTGAAGAACACCACCATCGGCAATCTTCTGGGCTTCATGCACGCCTATAACCTGCGTTTCGCCCCGGCGAAGACGCTCAAGGAGCGGCAGGCTTACCAGCAGCTCTGGGAGACCCTCGACACGACCCGCGACCAGATCCTGGCCGAGGCGAAGCTCGACCCGAACCGGTCCACATCGTCCAACCCGCAGGTCATCACCGACTTCTACGGGAATATTCGTCCCAAGCCCCAGACCGACGGCGAGTAACGATCCGCCCCTGGGGAAAGCCGGCCGCCGGTCCGATCGCCCGATCGAGCCGGCGGCTTCGATTTCACGAATTCGCCAGTCCGAGGATCGCGGAGAGCGGGCGGAGATCCTCGATCAGATGCGTGTGCGGGCAGGCCTCCAGTTCGGCTCTCGAATGCGTGGCCCCGAAGACGCCCACATTCACCCCACAGCCGGCCGCCTGCCCTTCGCCGAGGTCGGCCGGTGTGTCGCCCACCTTGGCGATCTTCTGGCTCTCCGAAATGCCGAGGCGATTCATCAGTGCCCGGATCATGTCCGGGTGGGGTCGTCCGCGCTCGACCTCGTCGCTGGAAATGGTCGCGTCGACGCGATCGCGCCAGCCGAGACGATCCAGGATCGCATCGGTGATCCGACGATCGAAGCCGGTATTCAGCGCCACGCGGATTCCCGCCGCACGAAGGCGCTGGAACAGGTCCGAGGCCCCCTCGACTTCTCGGATCGAGGGATCGGTTGAGTAGAAGGCAACCGAGCGCTGAACGAGATCGGCATGGATCTCCTCGACCCTCGGCCCGAGATCCTGGGTCCGCCCGTAGAGATCGATCAGAATCGAGAGGGCCTGGCGCTTCGGCAGTCCCATGACCCGATTGACGTCGGCCGGGTCGGCCGCCAACCCGACGGCCTCAAGAGATTGTCGGATTACGCGATTGACGCCGTGATCGTCACGAAGCGTGGTCCCGGCCATGTCGAAGACGACCATCTCGATTCGGTTCATCGGCAAGGCTCCGTTTGGGTTCATCGGGTGCTGAGGACCTCGTTGACCTGGGCTTCGGCCAGACCGAACGAGAAGGTCATACCCGCGCCGCCGACGCCGGTGACGATCCGGATTCCGGGTCCGGGCTCCAGGACGACATGGGTCCGCTCCGGATGCTTTGCATAGGTTCCGTGCCATCGGGAGGCGATTCGGAGCCCTGGGATGTCGAGCATCCCGCGAAGGTATTCGAGGATGTGATCGTCGATCTCGGCGTTGTCGAACGGTCCGAGCTGATCGCCGTATTCGTGGGAGTCGCCGATGGTGAGCTCGCCGAGGCGGGTCTGGCTCACCATGACATGGATTCCATGGCGATCGAACCAGGGCGATTCGCGGGCGATCCGGTCACAGAGGGCAGCCAGCCCCGGGCATCGCTGGAACGACGGATAATGCCGGAGGGTGAGCCCTCCGGCGATCATCGGCCCGAGCGAGCCGGCCGGGCCGATCGGCTCGGACCGCATCATCTGGAGCTTGCATCGGACGAGCCCGCTGGCGCGGAGGAGTTTTGGAAAGAGCATCCGCGTTTCATCGCCCGAGCAGATCCAGATCCGATCCGCCTCGATGGGGTCGCCCGAAGCGATCACGCGCCCCGGCTCGACGGCCGTGACGGGCGTATCGAACCGGAATTGGATACCCCGTTCGCTGGCAAGCCAGTCCGGGAGCCGCGCGAGGACGTCGCGGGAGTCGACGCAGACTTCCTCCGGACTGAAGAGCGCACCGAGGAGGCCGCGGCGGTTGACGCTCGGCGAGAGCTTGCGGACCTGCTCGGGTTCAAGCCATCGATAAGGATGGCCTTGTTCCGAGCCCTCGACGAATTCGCGGAGGACCCGGGCCTCGTCGTCGCGATGGGCGAGGTGGAGCGAGCCCGAGGGATCGTGCCAGATTCGAGCGGCTTCGAGGACCGACTTCCAGATGGCCGCGCTTCGGCGAGCGAGGTCGCGCGGAGGGCCCTCGGGCTGACCGATCGGCCAGACCATTCCGAAGTTCCGGACCGAGGCGCCCTGTGCCCTTGGGTCACGCTCCAGCACGAGCACGCGACGTCCGCAGTTCGCCAGATGATAGGCGTGGGCGAGCCCGAGGATTCCGGCCCCGATGACAACGTCGTCGTGACTGCTGGGCATTTCGGATCTCACAAGGTGTCGGCAGAGGCGGTCCGGCGATGCATGGGTATTGTGCCGGATCAAACGCGCCTCGGCAATCGGACATCCGTGAAGACTCCGCGATCGATCCCTCTCTCTCCTCCAGGCCGAGATCGTTGATACGCGGACGGCCGACGAGCGAGGGCGTTGCGTTCTGGATCGTTGCGTCGATCCGCAAGTACTCCCGGTCGGCACCGCCGCCGAGGCCCTCCGGTACGAGAGGCCGACTTGCTGTCGTACACAGCTCGCTGATTCGTGGCAAGGTGATCATCGACCCTCCAGGCACTGTCGTGGGATGGCTTTGCGTCTACTTCGGGAGCGCCCTCCTGGAGTGTCACCAGATCGGTCGCATCAGAATCTGCAATTTTTGCGGCGGCCCCTTTACAAGAGCCACGAGTAGGTCTAATATAAGTTTAGATACGACTCAAGTTGGGTCTTATCCAGGGATGGTCCGGCTCTCACGATGACTTAGCTCCGAGAGCCGATTCTCCTCACGCCTGTTACGTTCCCGTCTATTGACGTACGGCGTGATGGTCGCGGCGATGGCTGCCGCGTGCTTCTGCGGGTATGGTACCCGCTCTCAGGGAACGATCCCATTGATGGACTTCCGAGTCCCGACTTTCTCCCGCGCTCTCTCTTCGCTGGATCACGCTGAGGGGAGTTCGGCGGGTTCATGATCCGACGCAGGCCACCGCTCGGCCGATGCGACCGTGAGGTCTTCGCGCATCTGTCGCCCGATGTCAGAGATACGACCTCGGAGCGGCCAATCAAGGAGCAAGCACCATGTCCTCCGCAATGAATTTCCCCCAGATGACGGCACCCATGAACATGCTACAAGATCGCCGTCGCGGTCATTCTCCCCGGGCCAAGCGTAACCGCCACGTGTACCGGGGTCCTCTCGAGATGCTG
>DAIDJI010000322.1 GCA_027451455.1 Planctomycetales bacterium
TCTCCTGGAGGTTCAGGGCGATTATCCCCGCGCCCACCTGACGCGGTTTGCCTCGATTTACAGCAGCGGGCGAGGGGATTACACGATCTCGTACCCCGACAACAACACCGCGCTGGCGCTCCCGCTCGGCACCGGCCGGACGATCGCCGGCGAGGACCGGACCGTCACGACCTGGGATTCCAGCCCGGTGCCCGCACTCTCGAACCTGATCATCCAGCCGAGAAGCCTCTCGCTCTTCCGCGCTGAGGAGATGGCCAACCTCGCCGGAGCGATCCGGATCGAGGGCGAAGGGACGGCGCGGAAGGTCGTCAACGGGAGCGAGCTGGAGCTGCGCGACGCGACCCTGATCGACATCAACGGGACCGACCGCGCGGCCTGGGACGAGCGCTACCTCGGCACCATCGCGCCCGGGGCCTCGGTCGAGATCGGCGCGGCCGGCGGGTCGAAGCCGCCCGAGAAGATCGAGGCGGGCGACGGGCCCGATCTGAATGCGTTCCTCAAGGCCGTCCGGACGACCTGGGAGCCGTCGCCGGAGAATGCGGGTGAGATCCGGCTGGTCGCCTGGGTGGTGCGGTCGATGCCCGGCCAGGTGATCGATCCGCCGCTCGACCGCCTCCGCGGCCGGACCGCCGTGCTGGTCCACCTGCGGAGCGGTCCGCCGCCCAGTCCGGACAGCCAGCTCTATTTTGCCTCCGAGACGATCAGCGACCCGTCGCCCGAAGGCCGATCGATGCGGACGATGATGGACGCCCTCAAGGCCCAGGGCGGCCGGCGGATGGGGACGCAGAACAAGTAATCGATCCCGAGACAAGCACCGTACCGTACCGGCCCGGGCCGGGGAGACGCGCGACCGATGATCGAGGTCCAGCACTTCACCAAGCACTACGGCGACTTCATCGCTGTCGACGACCTGAGCTTCACCATCGGCAAGGGCGAGACGTTTGGCTTCATCGGCCCCAACGGCGCCGGCAAGAGCACAACCATTCGCTTCCTGGCGACCCTCCTCCGCCCGACCTCGGGCGAGGGGCACGTCGCCGGGTTCTCAGTGACTTCGGAGCCGATGGCCGTCCGCCGCGTGATCGGCTTCATGCCCGATGATTTCGGCGTGTATGACGGAATGAAGGTCTGGGAGTTCCTCGACTTCTTCGCGGTCGCCTACGAGATCCCGCGATCGTACCGAAAAAAGATCATCGGCGAGGTGCTGGAACTGCTCGACCTGACGCATAAACGAGATGATTATGTCAACGGGCTCTCAAAAGGGATGAAGCAGCGGCTCTGCCTGGCGAAGACGCTGGTGCATGACCCGCCCGTCTTGATCCTGGATGAGCCGGCCTCGGGCCTCGACCCCCGCGCCCGTCTGGAGATGAAGGCGCTTTTGAACGAGCTGCGGCAGATGGGGAAGACGATCCTGATCTCCAGCCATATTCTCTCGGAGCTGGCCGACTTCTGCACGTCGATCGGAATCATCGAGCGGGGCAAGCTGCTCGCCGCCGGCAGCATCCGCGATATTCAGAACCAGATCCGCTCGCACCGGGTTTTGAAGGTGCGCGTGCTCGACGAGTCGACCGACCGCGCCGCCGAATTACTGCGGGGGGATTCCTCGATCCGGATGGTCGAGACATACGACCACACGCTGAGCGCTGAGTTCGAGGGACAGGACCGCGACATGGCCCGGGTGCTCGACCGGTTGATTCAGTCGGGGATCACTGTGCAGTCGTTCGCCGAGGAGCCGCTCTCGCTGGAGGAGGTGTTTATGATGATCACCAAGGGGATTGTGGCGTAAGGCCGGGGGCCTGGGCATGCGAGCGTTTCGCCTGACGACCGGGGGTGTGATGCTCGTGGTTGCCTTCATTGCGCTCCTCGGCGGCCTGGTCTTTCGGGTACTGGAGGACGACGTGGAACTCCGGAAGGAAGTCCGGGCGCGTCTGGCTGTCCTCGATGAGATCGATGGAAGTTTGCGCGAGGCCGATCGGCAGATCCAGGAACTTTCCGCCCGGATCGACAATTCCGACCGGCAGTCGATTCCGCATCCCGATCGTCGGGCCTGGGTTGCGAGCCTGGCCGGTTGGAGATCGAGGGAAACGCAACAGAAGGGGCTCCGGCCGCGCTATCTCCGTCTGGCCTGGTGTCCCTGGATCGATTTCCTCCCCGATTCGCGTTATGGCTCGACCTATTGCCATGCCTTTCAGGACAACTCATCACGTATGGACGTGCATGCCTTCGAACGCGGGTATCGTGAGTGGTGCATGACGGTGGCCTTCCTGATCGCAAGTCTCGTCGGCGGATTGCTGGCAATGGTCGGCGGATTCCTGGCAGGCCGAGGTGCGCCGGCCATGATTGGGTCGCGAGCGTTCGCCAGAGTCTGGCTCCCACGCCTCTGTCGGACGCCCTTCGTTTCCCACCCTGCGAAGAGAAATAGGTGAGAGATGATCTTGCGAGACAATCCCGTATTGACCCGCGAATTGCTGGTGACGCTTCGGTCACCGCGCGCCTTCGTCTTGCAGCTTCTTTATATCTGTGCGCTCGGGTCGCTTGTCTATTTCTACTGGCCGGCCGGCGAGGGAAGCGCGCACCAGGCGAAGGTGGCCGAGGCGCGTCGGCTCTTTGATATCTTCTTCCTCGGCCAGTTCTTCCTCGTCTCGCTGATGGCCCCGACCTTCGCCGCAGGGAGCATCACCGGCGAGAAGGAACGGAAGACCTATGAACTCCTGCTCGCCAGCCCGCTGAGGCCCGGGACGATCCTCGTCGGCAAGCTGCTTAGCTCGCTCGGCTACCTGGTGATCCTGATCATCTCCAGCCTCCCGCTGATGATCCTCTGCTACCTGCTCGGCGGGCTTTTGCTCTCGGAGATCACGCGCAGTTACCTCGTTTTGATCCTGGCCGCGGGGACGTTCGGGCTATTGAGCATCGCCTGTTCGAGCTACTTCCGGCGGACCAGCTCGGCGCTCGTCGTGAGCTACCTCGTCATCCTCCCGCTCGCGGTGGCCTGCGTCGTGTTGACACGGACCGACAACGTTCAGGTGCGCGACTTCGTCTCGATCGCCGTCTTGCCGCCGTGGTGCCTCGCGGCGTGGACCGTGCTGGGAATCCTCGTCAACGCTCGACTGCTCCGCCCGCCCGACGTCGGCAGTGAGGGGAAGGACGTCGTCGACGAGGAGGAGGAGATGAAGTACGCGATCGGCGTCGTGATCGACCGCGACCTCTTCCCCGACAAGCTCTTCGCGCCCGCGAAGCGGACCGAGCTGATGCCCGACGGGACCAATCCCGTCCTCGACAAGGAACTGCGGAGCGAAATCTTCAGCCAGGGGACGCTGATGCTCCGCGTTGTGATTCAGGTGAGCATGTTGCTCTCGATCCCGCTGATGGCCGTTCTGCTGTTCCTGCGGTCGGAACTCTCGGGGTATTACGTCTCGTATGTGCTGGCGTTCAACCTGCTCGTCGGGCCGGTGTTCTCGTCGGGGAGCATCACCCAGGAACGCGAGCGCCAGACCCTGAGCCTGCTGCTCACCACGCTGCTCAAACCCGGCACGATCGTGCTGGCCAAGCTCCTCGCCGCCCTCCGGGTGTCGACCGTGCTGACGTTCCTTCTGACCGAACAGATGCTGCTGGCGTATTTATTGCTTCCCGAGCTTCGCGGGCGGTTCTGGACGCTCTTGCTCTTCCTCAGCATCATCGCGATGACGTGCCTGGCGACCTCGACCATCGGCCTGATGTGCTCGGCCCTGGCGCGTCGGACGTCGGTGGCGATGGTGATGACCTACCTCTCGCTTTTGCTGCTCTTCGTCCTGCCGATGGGGCTGGGGTGGTATCTTCAGGGGCTGAACACCGTCAGCAAGCCGAGGATGGCGATGCTGACGGTCACCAGCCCGTTCTCGGCCGCGATGAGCGTTCCCATGCACACCTCGCGCGGAGATGGATGGAATATCCAGAACCTGCCGATCGACGAATCGGTGATGATCCCGATCACACCGGCGATCTGGCTGCCAGTCTGGGCGGTCTTCCTGCTGATCTATCCGCCGCTCTGCCTGGTCTTTTTCGGGATCACGTATCTGGCGTTCCGGTGGCGATGGTGGCGGTCGGGCGGGCTCGGTTAAGCGGAGCCTCGCCACGACCTGCCGGGCGGTTTTGTGGACTCACTGGGCGTAGAAGCCCGACCGATAGGCGGCCTCGATCTCGCGGGCGGAGGGGACGTCCGGGCTCCGGCCGAGGACAAAGCTCCAGAAGGTCTCTCGGACGACGCCGCGGAACGTCTCGTGCTCGCCGGGGTCCTCGCAGAGGTCGTGGTTGCCGATCTGGTAGGGCGAAGGCGACAGCGAGGGACCGGCTTCCTCGACCGGCTCCATCGGCGGCTGGCCCGGTCGAGGTGCCGGAGCGCCCACCATCTCGCCCCCGACGGGCGCAGGACGCACCAGACCGGGCGGGATCGGAATGATATCGATCTCGGGATTCTGGCACCCAAGGCCGCTGTAGGCAATCATCAGGATGAGTGTGGCTTGCATGGGGTCCTCCGTGGTAAGGGACGGGCGGAGATCCTCTCTGGCCCTAGCTTATCCCATGATCGAACACTCAGCCGGGAATCCAGGCGAGGCGGCGTGACGGTCGTGATCGTGGTGTCGAGAGTCGGGATTTTTGGGGAGGAGCGGGTCGTCGGATCTCGGGACGGTTTTCCGATAAGGCGATCGCTCCCGCCGGCGATCGGTGCGGTCGCTCCGGGCGCGGTCGGCGTCTGTCTTTTGTCGGAGCCGGCTCCAGCGCGCGATGTTCGCGGACCAACCGTACCAGAGGGTTCGCCGATCAGGTCGATCGGCTCTCACGATGCGCGTGAGGCAGGGTGCCGCATTCCAGATACCACATCTTGTCGGGTCCGCGAGCCATCGAGACCTGGGCCGGGATCGAGGCGATCGGGCCGTCCTGCCGCTTGCCGCGGATGTAAATCTTCAGGGTGAATTTCACCTCCACCTGCGACTTGCCCCCGCTCTTATCGCCCCGGTATCCCTCGACCTCAAAGACCAGGGGCGTCCAGCGTCCGGCGCGGTTTCCCTTGATCGTCTGGAGCTTCTCGTCCCAGTACGCCTTGAAGCCCTCGAACGAGCCGAACGACGATGAGAGCCGCCCGTTCCGGGCCAGCAGCAACCACATTCGCCGGTAATGCGGGACGTGGTGCGAGAGCGCTCCGTAAAAATCCTTCAACGCCTGCTCGGGCGTCATTCGGACCGGGCGCTCCAGCGTGATGAAGATCGGGTAGCACAGCACGACCGCTCCCAGCCCGCCGAGCATCAGAACCAGGAAGGAGAGCCAGTACCACTCCCAGCCCGTCAGGACGTACAGGACGACCGCAAGCCCGGCGAGCCATCCGCCGACGACCACCAGGTTCGGACCCCACTCCGCACCCCGCGACCAGACGATGTCGACCGCCGCCTCGGGCTCGATCGGGTACGATTCCCGCGGCCTCGGCCGGGCGGACTCGCGCGCTCGAGCGGCCGGGCGGTCCACGGTTGGGATCGGAGCGACCGGAGGATCAGAGTCGCCCAGATCGTCGGGCGCGTCCGCGAGCTCGAACGACTCGCCGGCTTCCACCGGTGCCGAGGCCCCAGCGCCCGAGGGCGCGGACCTCGATGGGCCCGGCTGGTCGCGGAACAGCAACTCCGCGGCGGCGATCTCTGGCTCGCCCCGCTTCTCCGTCTCGTCGCGCGGATCATCGATGGGCATTCTTCTCGCCTCCAGCGGGGGTTTTCGTTTTCAGTTTTCAGTTTTCAGTTTTCAGTTTTCAGTTTTCAGTTTTCAGTTTTCAGTTTTCAGTTTTCGGTTTTCAGTTTTCGGTTTTCAGTTTTCAGTTTTCAGTAAGCGAACCGCATGGTCCAGAGTATTTTTGTAGGAGGCGGCTCCAGCCGGCGATCAGCGCGACACCTTCGGCTTCGTCCGGGTCGAAGCTGGAGCTCCCTCCTATCAATTAATACAGAAGATCGT
This sequence comes from Planctomycetales bacterium, assembly GCA_027451455.1. Taxonomy (GTDB): domain Bacteria; phylum Planctomycetota; class Planctomycetia; order Isosphaerales; family Isosphaeraceae; genus JAKAUH01. The sequence goes on from DAIDJI010000322.1 coordinate 5,968, forward strand.
TCCAGTTCGGTGGTGTCCCGGGCGAATGGAATAGCCTCCGTAAGTCGTTACAGGACAATGCATCTGCCGCAGCGGCCCGCCAGACAGAACACGTTGTAGTGCTTGGAGTTAGTGCGGCTATTCAATTTCCCTAGCACACGACCCCCAGTTCCGCGGCAAAGAAAGAGACTGAAAACTGAAAACTGAAAACTGAAAACTTATCCCAGATATCCCCCGTCCACTTCAAGGACGCAGCCATTAATGTACGAGGCGAGCGGCGAGCAGAGGAAGACGACCGCCTGGGCGACCTCCTCGGGCCGGCCGAGCCGGCCCAGGGCGATCGATCGGGCCAGTTCCGCCCGCGCCGGCTCGCTCACCTGCGCCATCATCGGCGTGTCGATCACGCCAGGGGCCACGGCGTTGACCCGGATCGAGCGTCGGGAACACTCGCGTGCCAGGACGCGAGTCAGAGCGTGGACACCGGCCTTCGCCGCCGCGTAGTTCGATTGCCCGTGGAACCCCATCCGCGCCGCCAGGCTGCCGATCGAGACGATCGCGCCCCCGTCGCGCAGGATGGGGAGGCCGTACTTGCAGCCGAAGAAGACTCCGCCGAGATCCACG
>DAIDJI010000323.1 GCA_027451455.1 Planctomycetales bacterium
ATTCGGCCGTTTCCCAGGCCAGGCACTCAGTGCCAGGTTCCGGTATCGGAGCTGGCGGCCCATCCCATCAGGGTCGCGGGGATCGCGTCGAGCGGGACGACCGCCTTCGCGGCTCCCCGGCGGATCGCCTCGCGAGGCATCCCGAAGACCGTGCAGGTGGCCTCGTTCTGAGCGACCGTCATCGCGCCGGCCTCCCGCATTTCGAGGAGGCCGATGGCCCCGTCGTCGCGCATCCCCGTCATGATGACGCCCGCCGCGTACGGGCCGGCGGCCTGTGCCGCCGATCGGAAGAGCACCTCAACGCTCGGTCGATGCCGGCAGACCGGCGGGCCGTCGACCAGTTCGACGCGGTATCCGGCGCCAGAGCGTCGGATCAGCCCGTGCTTCTCGCCCGGGACGATCAGGGCCCGGCCGGGGCGGATCGACTCGTGCTGCCGCGCCACCGCGATCTCGATCTTGACCTCGGGGTCGTCGCCGAGCCGACGGGCGAACGCCGGGATCATCCGGTGCAGCGCCTGAACGCCGCCGGTGCTGATCCCGATCACGATGATCCGCTCGCTTGGCCCGTTGTGCGGGACGTAGGGATGCTGCGGCAGAACGACGTCGGCCGAATACCGGCGATCCGAGGCCGGAGCGCCTGGCCGATCGTCGTGGATCGCCAGCCGGCCGGCCTGCGCCGCGTTCCGGATGCTCTCCAGGAGGGTTTGCGACCACTCAGCCAGTCGCGTCGCCTGGTTCCAGTCGGGCTTGGAGATCACCTCGACCGCACCCATCTCCAGCGCCGTGACGGCGCGCTCAGCCTGGGTCGTGCAGAGGACCACGGGCATCGGGTGCTGGCGCATCAGCTTCTTGAGGAAGGTCAGGCCGTCCATCCTCGGCATCTCGACGTCGAGGACAATCACGCCGGGGACCGAGACTTTCAGTCGCTCGACGGCCTCATACGGGTCGGCGGCGAGAACGACGTGGAAGCGTCGATCGGATTCGATGATCGACCGGAGCCGCTGCCGGATCACGGCGCTGTCGTCAACGACGAGCACCTCGATCGATCCGGGTTCGGCCAGGCGTGTTCCGGTCGGGTTTCGGCCGCCGGGGTTCATGGGCCGTCAACCTTCTTTCTGGAACAACGAGGGCGAATGCTTGCGTAACGACGGTGCGGACCCCGGTAGGATCTCGCCATTCCCCATCACCAGCCATCCGCCGGGCCGGAGGTGGTGAGCCAACCGCTCGATCAGGGCGATTCGCTCGTCCTCGGCGAAGTAGATCGAGACATTGCGGCAAAAGATCATGGGCAGGTCGGACGGCACCGACCAGTTGGGGGTCCGGAGATCGATGTGACGGAACTTGACCAGGTCGCGAACCTCGGGCACCATCCGGAACGAGCCCTCGCGCGGGCCCTTACCCAGCATGAAGAAGCGGCGGAGCCGCGCCGGCGAGATCCCCTGGACGTCGCGGGCGGTGTAGATCGCCGTCGCGGCGACCTTGAGCATCTCCAGCGAGAGATCGCTGGCCCAGATTTCGACCTTGGGCAACTGCTGCGGCGGAAGGGTTTCGGCCAGGACCATCGCCATGCTGTACGGTTCCTGGCCGGAAGAGCAGCCCGCCGACCAGAGCCGGACCGTCGAACTCGGCGACTCCTTCAGCCACCCAACCACTTTCTCGGCCATGAACGCGAAGTGGGCCGGCTCTCGGAAGAACGAGGTGTGGTTGACCGTGCTGAGGTCGATCAGCAACTGCGTTCCCCATCCCGAGGGGTCCGACCGCAGAACCTGATCGTGGAACTGGGCGAAGCTGGAGAAGCCACGGACCTGCACCCGCGACCGGAGCCGGGCCTGCAAGAGTCCCATCCGGTGCGGCTCGAGTGAGATCCCAATCTGGGTGCGCAGGAACGCCGTGATCGGCGCGAAGTCCTTCTCAGACCACGCGTCGACCTCAGGCGAGGGTGGCAGCGCTCCCGATGTCGCCACGTCAGACCCCCTCACCATTCAACGACCCCAGGGTCGACAAAACACGATCCACGTCCAGTACGAGCAGGAACCCTTCCTGGTGACGGATCAGGCCACGAACGAACGGAGTGGCTTTCCCGAGACCAAGTTGCGGCGGCGGCTGAACCTCTTCGGGCGAGAATTCCAGCACGTCGGAGACCCGGTCGACCACCAATCCCGTGACCAGGCTCTCGCCCAGTTGAGTCTCCACGATCAAAACCGAGGGAACGTGCGACGGCTGGGCCACCCTGGAAAAACCAAACGGCATGCGAAGGTCGTAAACCGGGACCACGTGTCCGCGCAGGTTGATCACCCCCAGCAGATATTTTGGGCCGCCGGGAACTTCGGTCAACGATTGCATATCGAGAACTTCCTGGACGCGCATCACTTCCAGGGCGTACCCCTCCTTGCCGAGCCGAAAGACAACGAACGACTGCGAGCGGTCGCGATCGGATTCTACATCAGTTTCTGTGACGAGATCCACCATCATGCACCTTCACGGTTCTCAGCCGGGGCGGATCGCAGCGAGGGGGCCGCGATTGGCCTCAGTTTCGGCTTCCGGTTTCGTGACCATCGGGGACAGGAGCGCGACCGTAGACGGGTTTCATCCTTATGAGAATCGCTCGAAATTATCGTCGTCGTCAAGGTTAACGACCACGCCACCCCTCGGTCCGCCCACGTGGTTGCCCGAGGGAGGCGTGGGATTCGGGTGCTGCGGGAGCGCCGGATGCGAGGTCGAGTGGCCGGCGGTCGGGTGAATCCCCCCGTGTGAGCCGTCGCCCATCGAGCCAGGACCGGCGACCGGTCGGGACGTACTGGAGCCGAGCCGTCGCGGCGCCACGGCTCCGAGGGCGATTCCGGGGCCGTGGCCGTGGGCATGACCCCGGGCCGACCGGCCGGGAGGCTCCCCGCCGTAGTATCCGTTGTCGTGGCCGTCGAGCTGGAAGAAGCCGACCTTGTCCTGGAGGCTGGTCGAGTGACCGGCCAGGTCGCTGGAGGTTCCGGCGAGCTGGTGGCTGGCGGCGGCGTTCTGCTGGACGACCTCCTCAAGCTGGCTGACGCCCATGTTAATCTCTCGGATCGCGGTCATCTGCTCCTGGGAGGCAACGGCGATCTCGTTGATCAGGTGCGAGGTGTCCCGGATCATGGGGACGGTCTGATCGAGCAGGGTGCCGGCGTTCTCGGCGATGGCGACGCTTCGCTTGGCGAGGTCGCTGATCTGCTGGGCGGCGGCCTGGCTCCGCTCGGCGAGTTTGCGGACCTCGCCGGCGACGACGGCGAAGCCCTTGCCGTGGGTACCAGCGCGGGCGGCCTCGATCGCCGCGTTGAGGGCCAGCAGGTTGGTCTGATAGGCGATGTCGTCGACCACGAGGATCTTCTGGGTGATCTGCCGCATTGCGTCGACCGTCTCTCTAACGGCGTCGCCGCCCTTCTCGGCCTGCGAGCTGGCGTCGTTGGCCATCCGGGCGGTTTCCTTGGCGTGCTGCGCGTTCCGCCCGACCGAGGCGTCGACCGACTGGATCGTCCCGGCGATCTCCTGGAGCGTCGAGGCCTGCTCGGAGGAGCCCTGCGCAAGCTGGTAGGCGCTCGAGTCGAGTTCCTTGCTGGCGGTGGTGACCGAGCTGGTCATGGTTCGGATCTGGCTGATCAGCTCCGACCACTTGTCGATCACGGTGTTGAGCTGGCGGGCGAGTTCACCCAGTTCATCGTGCCGGCCGACCTCAGCCCGGTTGTAGAGGTGGCCATCCTGAAGGCCCCGGGTCACGTCGATGATTTCCAGGAGCGGGCGGACGAATCGTCGGCCGTAGAAGTAGCCGCTAATGGCCGCCAGCACCAGGACGACGATCAGGATCAGAAGAATCCAGGCCTGGTTATCGTAGATGCTCGCGTAGGCAACCCGCTGCGGGACGATCGTGAGGACCTCGAAGCTGTGCTGGTTGGCGATGGCCTCGGGGAGGTCGCCCAGCTCGACGTGCGCGAAGCCGACCAGCTCGGCGGGCTTCGTCGTGTTGGCCGGCACCTCGTTGGCTCCTCGCTTCTTGCTATAGCTGGCCTTGAGAAGCTCGGCGTATCGGGGGCTGTCGATCGCGTCGAGTGCGCCGGGGGGTGCATTGGAGTCGTAGCTGCCGGGCGTGCTCTTGTACGAGGCCAGCACGCGCTCGATCGGGTTGATCAGGACCATCTGGACCCCGTCGAGCTCGAAGTAGACGGCCGAGGAGCGGAACGCCTGGACGAACGCCTCACGGGTCTGGGCGTCGGGCGTCCACTGCTTAGGCGCGACGCCCTTCTCACTGAGTTTTTCGGAAAGAATCTTCTGGATCTCGCGCGCAGCGAGGTCGGAGGCCTGCTGAAGCAGGATCTTCTCCTTCTCCTTGAACGCCTCGTTCGGCCGGAAGGCCACCAGCGTGATGGCAACGGCCGGCACGACCGCAAACAGGACGGCGACGAACCAGAGTTGATTGCGTAGGCTGATTCTCATCGGATAATCTCCGCCCTCCCGCCGGTCGAGGGCGACATACGGGCGCTCTGTTCAGCGAATCGTGATTCGGACACCAGGGCCGACAGGTCGAGGATCAAAGAGACGGAGCCGTCGCCGAGGATCGTGGCGCCGGAGAACCGGCCGACGTCGTGCAGCCCCTCGCCCAGCGACTGGATCACGGCCTGGACCCGGCCCAGCAACCGGTCGACGGCGACGCCGACCCGTTGCCCGGCGTGGCGGGTCAGCAGTAATTCCTGGCGGGGCGGGAGCGGGCCGTCGGCCTGGAACAGGTTTCGGAGCGAGACCATCGGCACCAGCTCGCCGCGGACGGCGATGCAGGGCCGGTCGTCGGCCAGCGCCGATCGCTGGCCGTTGAGCGCCACGCACTCCTCGACCTGCGCCAGCGGGACCACATACTTGCCCCCAGCCGTCTCGACAAGCAGTCCGTCGATCAGGGCGAGGGTCAGCGGAAGCCGGAAGATGAACGCTGTCCCCTTGCCGGGCGTGCTTTCGACGGTGACCGTCCCGCGCAGGGCTCGAACGGCGTCGCGGACGACGTCCAGCCCAACTCCGCGCCCGGAGAGCTCGCTGACGGTGTCGCGGGTCGAGAAACCTGGCTCGAAGATCAGGCTGACGACTCTGGGGTCGTCGGGAGAGGTTCCAGGCGCGACCATCCCCAGCGCGATCCCCTTGCGGACGATCCGGTCGCGGTCGAGACCTCGGCCGTCGTCCTCGACGCGGACGGCGACCCGGTCTCCCTCGTGTCCGGCGGAAAGGGTGATCCGGCCGCCCCTCGGCTTCCCTTTTTCCAATCGCTCGGCGGGAGGCTCCAGCGCGTGGTCGACGGCGTTTCGGATCAGGTGGACCATCGGGTCGCCCAGCCGCTCGACGATCGTCCGGTCGAGCTTCGTCTCCTGGCCGACAATCCGAAGCTCGATCTCCTTGCCTGACCGATCCGCGAGGTCGCGGACGACGCGGGGAAACCGTGAGAAGAGTTCGTCGACGGGGACCATCCGAAGGTCGAGCGTCGTATCGCGGATCTCCCGACTGACGCGCTGGAGCGACTCGAGCGCGTGGAGCCACTGGGTGACCGCGGGAAGCTCGCGGAGGCCCATCAGGTTGTCGGAGAGGACCGCCAGTTCGCCGGCGAGGCCGACCAGGTCGTCAAGCTGTCCGGCGTCGACCCGAATCCGGGCGGTGGTTCGGGGCGGCGTCCGCAGCGTGGGAGCCGCCACTGCGGCCGTGGGCTGGGGAGCACCGTTCGACGCCTGGGGAGGCGCGGACGCCTCGACAACCGGAGCGGACTCCGCCGCTGGGGCTGGGACCGGGATTCGGCTGGGGGCCGCGGCGGCCGACTCCTCACCCACAGCCAGCCACCGTCCCTCGGCGTTTTGACGCTCGATCGTGACGGTGCTGTCCTCGGTGAAGAACAGAAAAACCTCGCGAATCCGGCCGAGATCGGCCGAGGTCTCCAGGTAGATCGTCCAGCCCAGATAGCAGCGCTCGGGGTCGATCTCATGGAGCGGCGGGACGCTCTCGGGGTCGGTCTCGACCCGAATCGGCCCGAGCTCGGCCAGTTCCTCGAAGGTCCCCGTCGGCGTGATCCCGCGACGGAAGGTGTCGGGACCAGGCGTGAAGCGGATGCGATACGAGGGGATACCGCGGTCGTCGCCCCCGGGAACCGAGAACGCCAGCTCGCCATCGGCCGCCGCCATCTTTTTCGACTTGCGGGGCGTCTTCGGCTTTCGCGACGCCTTCGATGCCGGGGCTTTCGCCTGGCCTGACGGCTCGGCCGGTGGTGCCGGCGCGGAGGCGGGCGGAGCCGGTGCCGGCGCGGAGGCAGGCGGAGCCGGAGTCGGAGCCGGTGGCGCGGCCGGCGGAGCCGATGTCCCTCCTCCGCCGCTGGGCTTTGGACCGCCCGGCCCCGGATTTCGGAGCAAATCCTGAAGACGATGGGTGAGCTCGGAGGACGCCGGGATCGGCGAGCCGGCCGATTCCGATTCGACCATCGCCGCGAGGTGGTCCCGAGACTCCAGCAGCGTCGTGATGATCTCGGAGTCGACCGACATCGTCCCGGCCCGAATTCGGTCGAGTACC
>DAIDJI010000324.1 GCA_027451455.1 Planctomycetales bacterium
GTCGACGAGGTCCTGCGCAGTTTTGCGCTGCGAGGACTCGCGGAAGACCGCCCCGAGTTGGGCCGCGCGCTCGTTGGCGAGGCGATCGACGAGATCTTGAGGAGGCTCGAACCAGGGTCCATAGCGCGGAAGCCGACCGCCGAGGAACGATCCTATTTGATCGAATCGCTGGCGAAACCGCACGCCGACCGGCTTGCCGTCCAGGTTTTGCCCGACGACGTCTCCGCGCTCGTGAGCGAGGCGTCGCGCCGGATGGTTGAGGCAGGATTTCTCCGCGATCGCCCTGACCTACTCGCACCGAAACCTTCCGCCATCGAACGGGCGGTTGCCACGGTCGGCGAGGTCATCGGCGTCGAACGCCGCTTGCTGGTCGACCGGATCGCCGATGACCTCAGCGAGGCCCGCAGCGTTCGTCTTGCAACCTCCGTGCGGAAGCTCGACGGCGAAATCTTTGACCAGGCCGTCGGGACCGTCGACTGGGCGGCGATCGAGGCCGTGATGAAGCTAGGGCGCGACCGCCATCTGATCCGCCGAGAGCCTCGCCAGGAGGAACTGCTCGACCTCCGCCGAGATTTGGACCACTCACTCGCCGACCGGCTCCTGCTTTGGCGGAAGACAAAGCAGGATCTTGTCGAGGAGATGGGTACCGCGCTCCAGATGCCGGGCTGGGGGAACAGCTTCACCCAGCCGATCGCGAATCGGATCGAGATGCTCTCCACGGGCGTCCGGATGCCGGTCGCGGTGAAGGTCTTCGGCGCCCGGCTCGACGAGATCCAGCGGGTCGCCCTCGAGGTCGCCGGCGTCCTGCGCACGGTTTCGGGCGCCGCCGATGTTTTTGCCGACCAGGTCACCGGTAAGGGCTACGTCGAGATCCGGATCGACCGCAAGAAGGCCTCGCGGTACGGGGTGAACGTCGGAGACGTGCAGGATGTCGTCGAGTCAGCGATGGGGGGCCAGCCGATCACGCAGACGGTTGAGGGCCGCGAGCGCTACCCGGTCCGGGTTCGGTATGCCCGCGACTTTCGTGACGACATCGACGCGCTGAAAGAAGTTCTTGTCTCGCCACGCGGGACAGGGCCGGAGGCTCGCTCGGCGCCGATCCCGCTTGCTGCGCTCGCGGATATCCGGGTGGTCGAGGGGCCCTCGATGATCAAAAGCGAGAACGGGATGCTGCGGGCCTACGTCCAGTGCCGGGTCCGGGGCCGCGATGAGGTCGGCTTTGTCGAGGAAGCCCGCCGTGCCGTCGCCGAGAAGGTCCAGCTCCCAGCCGGGATGTATGTCGAATGGTCGGGGACGTTCGAGCATCAGGCCCGGGCGCAGAAGACACTTCGCCTCGTCTTCCCGGCGGTGATCGCCCTGATCGCGCTCATCCTTTATCTGACGCACCGGAGCTGGATCGACGCCCTGCTGATGATGACGAGCGTCCTGGGGGCGCTGGCGGGCGGGGCGATCTTCCAGCGTCTCTTCGGGTTTCCCTTCAGTGTTGCGGTTCAGGTCGGCTACATCGCCTGCTTCGGGATGGCGGTCGAGACCGGTGTCGTGATGCTCGTTTATCTCCGCGAGGCGATCGAGGAGCGCGGAGGTCTGGAGGCGATCGGCTCGGTCGATGAACTACGTCGGGCTGTACTCGAAGGCGCGATACATCGGCTCCGGCCTAAACTGCTCACCGAGGGCGCCGCGATCATCTCCATCGCGCCCATGCTGTGGGCCTCGGGCGTCAGCGCTGAGGTCATCCGGCCGATGGCGGCGCCAGTGCTCGGCGGCCTCCTGATCGCCGACGAGGTCATCGATGTCTTCCTGCCGGTCCTCTTCTTCGCTGTCCGCGAGCGGCAATGGCGACGGCTGCCGCACTCACGCCGAAGGCGAGGGAATCCAGCGGAGCCGGACGTAACGAACAATCTCGCCGAGCACGGCGACGATCAGGACGCCCAGGACGATCACGCCTGCGCTCCTCGCGTTGGGCTCGAACCCGCCGAGAGCGACCAGAAGCATCGTGGCTGCAGCGGGCGGGTGGGAAGCTTTCAGGAGTGAGAGTCCGATCATCGTCAGTACAGCCGAGAGCACCGCGGCCTCGACTCGGGCCGGTGCCAGTTCGTGGCTTGCCAGCACCCCGGGCTCTTTTGACGCGCTGAGTAACCAGACGGCGGCCATCCCCGCTGACATCCCAATCATGTGCCCGACAACCGTGTTGTAGAATCTCGACGGCGGTTGGTCCGGTTTCTCGGCGTGGAGGAAGGCGGTCGGTCCGAGGCTCGGGAACAGCCACGGCTGACCGGCTGCGAGCCCGATCAGCCCGACCGCACCCAGCACCGAACCCACCGCAATCGGCCCCCAAACGGCGTCGGCCAGGGTCGCTATCGGCGGCGGTCTGACTTCTGTCCGTCCACCCGATGTTGTCTCGCTGGCCGTCGACATTGCTCCGTCTCCCGAAATGGGAAAATCGATAAAATCGAAGATTCTGGATTGAATAAGCGATAGAACATAATACAAAGTTTTATAAACGATTGTTAAAAGCGGCGGCAATCCTTGCCTCGGTCTCAGATCTCGGCCCCCATGTCGAATTGCTGCTGGTCCTCGCGCACGCCTCCCTGTCCCTCGCCGAGCTTACGATAGTCGTCGACTACCTCGATCGAGCGAATCCATTTGACCATTTTGAAGCCCAGTTTGGTCTCGAGCCGGAGCCGCAACGGGGCCCCGTGTTGCACTGGGAGCGGGACGCCGTTGAGCTCGTACGCCAGGATCACCTGCTGGTGGTTGGCCATGTCGATTGTAATGCATTCGTAGTAGTTTTTCCCACTTTTTTCATGCTTGCCAAACGAGTGGAAGGCGATGTAACGGGCTCCAGGGTGAACGCCGCACCGATCGAGGACCTCGCGCACCCGGACACCTCCCCATCGCCCGATCGAAGTCCATCCCTGAATGCAGTGGTGGAGCGTTGTTTGTTCCTGCTTCGGAAGCGAGCGGAGATCGTCGATCGAGAATTCGGTCGGGTGGTCGACAAGTCCCTCAACGCGTAACCGGTACTCGGCGAATTCATTCGCCAGTAACTTCTCATAGGCTTCGTCGTTCCCTTTCGCCTGGGGATAAGCCGAGATCGGCGGATAGCCATTGAGGCGGAAGAACGGCGAGATTGATGACTCAGGGTATTCCTGCACCGAGCGGAGGTGATGCAGGACTCCCTCGCGGATCGGATCGACTAAGGACGAGAGCACCGCGTGGGTTGCCCGCTTGAAGTAGACCGAGAGGAGGTTGGCTGCGACGTGTATGCCGACGATCGCGAGTACGATCCCCGTTCCAATCACTGCCCCGCTCCACCAGACCAAGAGCCCCTCGTCGGTCCCCATCACCATTTGGTTCATCTCCTTGGCGTACCCGTGCCAGAAGATCATCACCAGGTGCCCGATGAGGAACGCGACAAAGCCGATCAGCCCCACAAAGTGCAGGCTGCGTGCGGTCTGTCGGTTTCGGAAGAGGCGTTCATACCAGGGCCATCGTCCGGCGATCGACGGGGATTGAGCCAGCCCAGTCAGGATCATGAAGGGGGCGAGCAGGAAGACGACCGAAAAATAGGTGATCTGCTGGAGCGGGTTAAACGGGCTTGGGCCATACGGGGTTCCCTGCGGAGGCGTTTGGAAGGTCAGGTACATCCCCAGATCGCGGAGGGCATCGGGGAAAACCTCCCACGAGGTCGGTACCAGTCGCCGCCATTGCGGCGAGAGGAACAGCAGGGCAACGTAGGTTGCCCCGCACGCCATCCAGGCCAGGGCGTTGAGGAAGTGCCAATAGCGGCCGAGCCCGAGCCCCGAGCCGCCCGGCAGGGAGATCCAGCCCGGCCATTCAACCTCCTCGTCGGTTGAACACCACATCTGATCGGCGGGCATCTTCTTGCGGGTGAACCGGAGCCATTCCGTCCCGGGCTGAGAGTGGATGTTCCAGTAGAGCTTCGGATGAGCCGCCAGAACCGCCAGACCGCTTCGCAGTAGTAAAGTCAGGAACAGGACGTTGAACCAATGGGTAAGCCGGATAAATACCGGAGTTGCATGGAGGCTCGGGTCCCCAATGCCGAATGGGTCCATGGCAGGCACTCTCCTCAATTCTCTAGCCGGTTCAGCGGTTCTCGATGATTCGCGCCACGACCCGCCCGAGCCCGCGCTCGGAGAGGTGCGGGACCAGGTCGGTCCAACTCAGGATGCCCGTAAGCGTTCCGTCGGCCGAGACGACCAGCAACCGGCGTACGCCTTCCTGGCCCAACCGCTCCATCGCCGATTCGAGTGGCGATTCGGGCTCGACCATGATGACAGGCCCACTCATCAGATCACCGACCGTTACGTTCGAGAGGTTGCCGTCGTGCTCGGGAAAGGCCATTGCCAGGTCGCGATCAGTGAGCAGCCCCACCGGGCGTCCGGCCTCGACGACCGGGATCACGCCGCAATTTGCGTCGCGCATCACCAGTGCTGCCTCGATCGCCGTGCTGGACGGTGAGCAGGTCCGGGGCGCGGGAGTCATGGCGTCGGAGACTTTCAAGAGCGGGTTTATCAGGTCGGCGGCGGTGGACAGGGGCATGGGCTCGCTGGTGTCGGCAGGCTGGGCCATGGTAGGAGCTCCGGTCAGACATCTCTTTCGACCTTCGCGGAAAAGATTCGACCAGAAAATGCGGTGCCGAATCTCGCCCGTCCGTGCCCTCCAACTCGAATTGTCGGCCGGGGCGATCCCGTTTAGAATCATACTTCGACGGCGTCAGGATCGACGCGCACCATCGAGCAAGGAGGCCATTCGTGAGGCGATCAGGGCGCGAACTGCTGGCATTCGGCCTGACCCTCGCGGCCTGCCTCTCGGCGTTCTTCCATGAATCGATCGTCAGTGGGAAGGTGCTAAGCCCGGCCGACGTCCTACTCGCCGAGGTGAGTTTCCGCGAGAGCGGCGAGGGAGAGCAAACCAGGCCGGCAAATCGGTTGCTGATCGATCCGGTCCTGCAATTCCAGCCCTGGTTGGAATTCGACCGCCGTATGATCCGGTCCGGACAGCTCCCTCTCTGGAATCCGTACTCTGGCTGCGGCGCCCCCCATCTGGCGAACGGCCAGAGCGCTGTCTTCGATCCGTTCCACCTGATCGCCTATCTTGGCAGCCTGCCGGACGCCTACGCCTGGATGGCCGTCGGCCGGCTGTTCGCGGCGGGGATCGGGATGTTCTTGCTTGCCCGGTCGTGGGGACTTGGTCGATGGGGACGGTGGTTCGCCGGCCTGACCTACCCGTTCACCGGATTTCTGGTCGTCTGGCTGCTATTTCCGGTCACGTCTGTCGCTGTCTGGATGCCCTGGCTGCTCATCGCTGTCGACCGGGTTTTCCGCTGGCCGAGCAGGCGATCCGTGGCGATCCTCGCCGTCGCGACGGCGGTCGTCATCCTGGGCGGGCACATCCAGACGAGCGCCCATGTTCTGCTAGCCGGTGTTCTTTATGTGGTCTGGCGAATCGCTGGGACGCGGGCCGTCGAACGTCGGCCCTTAGCCATCGCCTGGTCGGCCGGGACGGCGCTTGGCCTCGGCCTGGCCGCGGTGCAGATCCTGCCGCTAGGGGTCTACCTCTCGAGGAGCCCAGTCTGGGGAGACCGACTCCGCGAGACGCCTCCCTGGTGGTCAATCGCTCGGCCCCGACTGCTCGACGCCGCCTGCACGGCGATCCCCTATCTGTACGGGAGCCAGCGACAGGGGCATCCCAACCTGGCCAGGGCGCTGGGGGTCCACAATTTCAATGAATCAGCGGGGGGATACGCCGGACTCGCTACCCTGGTCTGGCTTGCCCCGGTCGGCGTGCTGACGCGTCGACGAAACCCGCATGCTGGGTTCCTGGTGGCGCTGGCGATCGTCGGTGCTTTGGCGGCCTTCCGGATGCCACCGGTGGATAACCTTCTCCGCGCCTGCCCGGTCCTCGACGTTACGGACAACCGCCGGCTCTCGCTCTGGATCGCCTTCGCACTCTCGATGCTCGGCGGGATCGGCCTCGACCGCCTGGGAAGGACCGTTCGCCTTCCGTCTACCTGGTTCGGGATCTGGATCCTGGCCGGCGGGGCTCTGATGATTGTCGCTGGTGGGCTTCACCAATTCGAGCCAATGATCCGGGCACGGGCCGAGTTGCATTACCGGTCGTTGGGTGTGAACGATCCATCGCGGGCCGACCGGCAGGTCTGTGCAGCCCTTGCCTTTCTCCCACGATATTATGCGATTGCGGGCGTCGAGCTGATCATGCTTGGGGCGATGGCGATGGCGATCCGGGGCCGGACCCACACGGCCCGGCCGATCCTGCTCGCGACGACGCTCGCCGAACTGCTCTCCTTCGGATACGGGCTCAACCCGGCAATTGACCGCCAGATCCACGAATTCGAGCCGGCAACGATCGCCCGTCTCCGCGCGGGGCTCCCTCCCGGCGCCCGGGCGGTAGGCGTTGGCGCGGAGCTGCCGCCAAACGTCCTGATGCGGTTCGGCCTCGCTGATGCCCGTAACTATGACTCAGTCGAGCTGGCCTCGACCCTCA
>DAIDJI010000325.1 GCA_027451455.1 Planctomycetales bacterium
ACTCTACCGCTGGTACACCCCCCTGCTCCATCTCGACACCTATCCGAAACTTGTCCAGTACATCAAACTGGCGCAACAGGAGTGCGGACTCGGCTCCGAGATGGTCCGCGCTCCGAGACTGCCCCTCGAGGGCGAGGAGCGCGCCCGAATCTTGAAGATCATCCGCCAATCGATCGCGACCCGGCCGAAGCTCGGCTGACCGCCACCAGTCCCCCCGTTGAGGACTCACCGTGCATCGCATTCAGGTGGTTGATACGCACACCGGCGGCGAGCCGACCCGCGTCGTGATCGCGGGCGGCCCCGACCTCGGCACCGGCTCCATCGCCGATCGCCTGGCCGCGTTTCGGACCGCCCACGACACCTTCCGATCCACCGTCGTCAACGAGCCACGCGGTTCCGACGTCATGGTCGGTGCCCTGATCGTCGAGCCCGTCGACCCGTCCTCCACGGCCGGCGTGATCTTCTTCAACAACGTCGGCTACCTCGGGATGTGCGGCCACGGGACCATCGGCGTCGCCGTGGCGCTTCACCACCTCGGACGGATCGACCTGGGAACCCATCGATTCGAAACCCCGGTCGGTCCGGTCGCCGTCACGGTCGAGGACCGCAACACGGTCGCCATCGACAACGTCGAAAGCTACCGCCAGGCCCACGGCGTGGAAGTGGATGTGCCCGGCCTTCGTCGATACACCGGCGATATCGCCTGGGGCGGCAACTGGTTCTTCCTGGTCCAGGACCACGGCGAAATCATCGCACCGAACAACATCGACCGCCTCACTGACGTCACCTGGCGCATCCGCCAGGCGCTCGAAGCAAAGGGCATCCAGGGCGCCAACGGTGGAGAAATCGACCACATCGAGCTTTTCGGCCCGCCAACCCTCCCCAACGCCGACAGTAAGAACTTCGTCCTCTGCCCCGGCCGTGCCTACGATCGCTCTCCCTGCGGAACCGGGACGAGTGCCAAACTGGCCTGCCTGGTCGCCGACGGCAAGCTCGCGGAGGGCCAGGTCTGGCGGCAGGAAAGCGTGATTGGAAGTCTCTTCGAGGGCTCGGCCCGGATCGTCGAGGGCCGGATTCGGCCCCGAATCCGGGGCACCGCCTTCGTGAACGCCGAGTCCACGCTGATCGTCGACCCGTCCGACCCGTTCGCCCTGGGTATCCGACCATGAGCTCGACCGCGTCTCACCACCCCTCGTCGGCCGTCATCATCGGTAGCGGGGTCATCGGCACCGCCTGCGCCTACTACCTCCAACGATCGGGCTGGAAGGTCACCCTCATCGACCGGGGCGAGCCCGCCGGCGGCAGCTCGCACGCCAATTGCGGCTACATCTGCCCGAGCCACGTCCTCCCGCTCGCCGAACCGGGGATGGTCGGCCAGGCGCTTCGCAGCCTCTTGAAGCGCAACTCCCCGTTTGCCATCCGCCCGCGAATGGACCCTGCCCTCTGGTCATGGCTCCTCCACTTCGCCCGGCGCTGCAACGAGCCTCAAATGATCGAGGGCGGCCGGGCCATCCAGCCGCTGCTCCTCTCGTCGCTCGACCTCTACAAGGAACTGATCCGCAGTGAGAAACTCGACTGCGAGTTCGAGGAGCGCGGGCTCCTCTTCCCTTACCGGTCGAAGGCCGCGCTCGACGCCTACGCCTCAACAGACCGCCTCCTGGCCGAGACCTTCGATTGCCCCGCCCGCCGGCTCGATGGCCGCGAACTGATCGAGCTGGAGCCGGCCCTCAAGCCCGACCTTGCCGGCGGCTGGTATTACCACGACGACGCCCACCTCCGCCCCGACAAACTCATGAGCGCCTGGCACCGGCTCCTCACCGAATCGGGCGCCGTCATCCGATCGCATTGCCCCTTCGAGGGGTTCTCCGGCTCCAACAGCCGGGCCGACTCGGCGAAGACAGGGCAAGGCGAGCTTTCCGCCGATGTCTTCATCGTGGCGACGGGTGCCTGGACGCCGAAGCTCGACGGAGTGATCGGTCGTCGAATCCCGATCGAGCCCGGCAAGGGATACAGCCTCACGATGCCGCGCCCGTCGGTCTGCCCGCAGGTTCCGATGATCTTCCCGGAAACCCGGGTCGCGGTCACGCCGTTTCGGTCGGGCTACCGGCTCGGCTCGACGATGGAATTCGCCGGATACGACGAGTCGATCCGCCCCGAGCGGCTGCAACTCCTCCGCGACGGCGCGACGCCGTATCTCCGCGAGCCCTATTGCGAGCCGGTCGAGGAGCAATGGTTCGGCTGGCGTCCGATGACGTACGACAGCCTTCCAATCATCGACCGCACCCCGCGATTCGAGAACGTCTACATCGCCGCAGGACACAACATGCTGGGCCTCTCGATGGCGACGGCCACCGGGAAACTCGTCGCCGAGTTGATCGAGGGCCGGACGCCGCACATCGACCCTTCGCCGTACCGCGTTGCCCGGTTTTCGAACCCGGACCAAACGAGACACTCCGCGACCACCTCTCTCCACGGAGCCGACCGCGCATGAAGATCAAACGTCTCCTCGCCTACCGGGTCGAGCTGCCCCTCCGCGAGGGGAAATACAACTGGTCGGGCGGCAAATCGGTGACAGTCTTCGACAGCACGATCATCGCAGTCGAGACCGACGCCGGCCTGACCGGTTACGGCGAGGTCTGCCCGCTGGGCCCGTTCTACCTCCCAGCCTACGCCGCAGGCGCCCGCGCGGGCCTCGCCGAGGTCGGCCCGCACCTGCTCGGCGAGGATCCCCGCCAGCTCGGCCGCCTCAATCGACGGATGGACGTGGCCCTCCTCGGCCACCCCTACGTCAAGTCGGCCATTGATATCGCCTGCTGGGACCTCCTCGGCAAGGCGGCCAACCAGCCGGTTTGCGTCCTGCTCGGCGGACGTTACGGCGAGGATTTCGTCCTCTATCGGGCGATCTCGCAGGAGGCCCCCGAGGCGATGGCGCGGAAGGTCGCCGGCTACCGCGCTGAGGGTTATCGACGCTTTCAATTGAAGGTCGGCGGCGATCCGATGGAGGACATCGAGCGCATCCGGGCCGTCGCCGCTGTCCTGGAGCCGGGCGACCGCCTCGTCGCCGACGCCAACACCGGCTGGCTGATGCACGACGCCCTCCGGGTCGTCCGCGCGGTCCGCGACATCGACGTCTACATCGAGCAGCCGTGCCGATCCTATGAAGAGTGCCTGACGATCCGCCGCCACTGCGATCATCCGTTCGTCCTCGACGAGGTGATCGACTCGATCGACCCCCTCCTGCGCGGGCATGCCGACCGGGCGATGGACGTGGTGAACCTCAAAATCAGCAAATTCGGCGGGCTGACGAAGATCCGACAGGCGCGCGACCTCTGCGTCTCGCTCGGGATCGCGATGACGGTGGAAGATAGCTGGGGCGGCGACATCACGACCGCCGCGATCGCCCACCTCGCCCACAGCACGCCTCCCGAACTACTCTTCACCTCGACCGACTTCAACAGTTACGTGACCGTCAGCACGGCCGAGGGCGCGCCTCGGCGATTGAATGGCCGGATGTCGGCCTCGACGGCCCCCGGGCTCGGGATCGAGCCGCGGATGGACGTCCTGGGCGATCCGGTCGTCGTGGTGGAATGACGCCGACGTCCCCTGGAGCTTTCGCCGATGATCGTCCGCTCGATGCTGTTCGTCATCCTGACTGCTTCGTCTGTGGCGCAGGAAAAGCCGAAAGAAGCGCCCGCCGCGCTCACCGTCGATCGGATTTTCAAGGAACATGAGTACGAGGCGCAGGGCGCCTCGGTGAAGTGGCTCCCCGAGGGCTCCTCGTACACGACCTGGGAAGACTCGAAGGAGACGCCCGGCGGTCACGACCTGGTCCAGCACGACCCGGCCACCGGGAAAAGCGAGATCCTGGTCCCGGCGGCGCACCTCGTCCCACCGAGGGAATCCGGCCCGCTCTCGGTCGAGCATTACGCGCTCTCGAAGGACCGCGCCCGGTTGCTGATCTTCACCAACTCGAAGCGGGTCTGGCGGCAGAACACGCGGGGCGATTACTGGGTCCTCGACCGCGCCACCCGAGAGCTGCGCAAGCTCGGCGGCGATGCCCCGCCGTCGAGCCTGATGCATGCCAAGCTGGCGCCGGTCGGCCCGAGGGTCGCGTACGTCCGGCAGAATAATCTCTACGTGGAAGATCTTCGCGACGGCCAGATCACCGCGCTCACCGACTCGAAATCGCCCGACGAGATCAACGGAACCTTCGACTGGGTCTACGAGGAGGAATTCAGCCTCCGCGACGGTTTCCGCTGGAGCCCCGACGGCAAGTTCATCGCCTTCTGGAAGCTCGACGCCTCGAAGGTTCGCGAGTTTCCGCTGGTGAACACCACGGATTCGCTTTATCCGAAGATCATGATGGTCAGGTACCCCAAGGTGGGGGAACGAAATGCGTCTTGCGAGCTTGGAATCGTCGGAGTCAACGACGCTGGGCGAATTTCGTTTGCGATCGACGACGATGCCTATCTCGCCTACGCCGAGTGGGCCGACTCTGCGCATCTGGTCACGCAAAAATTGAACAGGGCACAGAATTCGGTTTTGGTCCATTCACGCGAGGTTCCCTTCACGGACGATAAGTTGACCCCGATCCTCCAGGATTCCGACAGGGCCTGGATCGATCTCCAGGATGACCTGCACTTCCTCCGCAAGGACGACGGAACTGCCGAGTCGTTCCTCTGGCTCAGCGAGCGCGACGGCTGGCGCCATCTCTACCGGGTGGATCTCGCGGATCAGAAGCAAACGCTCCTCACGCCCGAGCCCTTCGACGTGATCGCGATCGCTGGGGTCGATCGAGATCATCGGACCGTGTATTTCACAGCCTCGCCCGACAACGCCACGCAGAAATATCTTTATGTGGTTGGGCTCGATGGTAAAGGGATGCGCAGGGTCTCGCCGAAGGACCAGCCCGGCACGCACGACTACGACCTCTCGCCCGACGGCCGGTTCGCCGTCCATCATTATTCGACCGCGAACACGCCGCCGGTTGTCGAGCTGATCCGGCTACCGGGCCACGATCGCGTGAAGCTCCTCACCGACAACCACGAGCTCCGTGAGAAGCTCGAAAAGCTCCCGCCCGTGAAAACGGAATTCTTCCGCGTCGACATCGGCGAGGGCGTGACGCTCGACGGCTGGTGCATGCTCCCGCCGCATCTCGACCCGAAGGCGAAGTATCCGCTGCTGGTCCATGTCTACGGCGAGCCGGCCGGCCAGACGGTCCTGGACCGCTGGGGCGGCGGCAATGCCCTCTGGCATCGGATGCTGGCCGAGCAGGGTTATGTCGTGATGAGCTTCGACAATCGCGGGACCCCCGCGCCGAAGGGTCGGGCCTGGCGCAAGGCCGTCCATCGACAGATCGGCATCCTGGCGCCGAAGGACCAGGCGGCGGCGGTCCGGGCGGTTTTGAAGGAGCGTCCTTACCTCGATCCCGATCGGGTGGGCGTCTGGGGCTGGAGCGGCGGCGGGTCGATGAGTCTCGACGCGATTTTCAAGTTCCCCGACCTCTACAAAACGGCGATCTCGATCGCCCCGGTCGCCAATCAGCGGCTTTATGACACGATCTACCAGGAGCGCTACATGGGCCTCCCGGGCGACAATGTCGAGGGTTACATCCAGGGCTCGCCGATCAACTTCGCGCACCAATTGAAGGGGAACCTGCTCGTCATCCACGGGACCGGCGACGACAACTGCCATTATCAGGGAACCGAGGCGCTCATCAACGAGCTGATCCGCCACGACAAGAACTTCACGATGATGGCGTATCCCAACCGCTCGCACGCGATCAACGAGGGTCGCAACACGACGCTGCATCTTCGACACCTGATGACCCGATACCTCCACGAGAACCTGCCGCCGGGTCCTCGGCCGGTCTCCCGGAAGTCGTGATCCGTCGTGGCGGCCCTTCCCTCGGAGCGTCCCGCCCGTAAAGATGAAGGGACGACCCGGACGTCACCCTCTCTCGCTGCGCAGGGTTACCCCACCGATGAGCTCGCTCGATCCCGCGACCGCCCTGAAGCTCGAAGAATTGACCGAATCCACCGATCCCTCGATCTACGAGGTGACGACCGCCGGAGACGGCCCCGAGGGCTCGCTCCCGCTCACCGGGGAGATGCTCCGCGACTGGCCCTCGGGCGACCTCTTCGGGCTCACCCAGAACGCCGGGATGGGATGGGAATCGAGCGAGGTGGCCCGCGACCCGTTCCTGATCCTCAGCACCCAGGGCGGCCTGCGCGACCACGACGGCCAGCCGATCGCGCTCGGCTACCACACCGGCCACTGGGAAATCGGCCTGCTCGTTCGCGAGGCGGCGCAGGAACTGCGCGGGCTCGACGTCGTCCCGTTTGCCGGGATGGTCTCCGACCCCTGCGACGGCCGGACCCAGGGCACCGCCGGGATGATGGATAGCCTCCCCTATCGGAACGATGCCGCGATCGTCTTCCGACGCCTGATCCGGTCGCTCCCCCGGCGGAAGGGCGTGCTGGGCGTCGCAACCTGCGACAAGGGCCTGCCCGCGATGATGATGGC
>DAIDJI010000326.1 GCA_027451455.1 Planctomycetales bacterium
TGGTACAGGTGTCCGCGATCCATCTTATGCTCAAGCGATTGAGACCAGTCTGAATACCTTCTCACACGCGTTCTCAGTTCGTCGAGCTGACGTGACAGCAGCGTCACGCACGCTCGGGTCGTCCGTTCGCCTGACATGGGACCCTCCGTGATCGCTGGAGCATCCAGGGGCATGATCCTCTAGCATCTTACTACAACTGGCATGTTCAACGCAACCCATCTAGAGAATTTTTTGATGTTCTGAATTCTCGCGCCAACGAATACCGCCGATCACTGATCGCCCCGCCCTCGCCGGTCGCGACCGCGGGGGTGTGATGCGAACCAGTGGGAACCCGGAAAGACCCGCCACCCAGCTCGGTTACGGGCGGGTCTTCGCCCCAATCGGGCACTCCATCCCTCTACGGATCATCCCGCGTAATTCGCAATATTCGCGAAATTCGTCTCGGAGGGGGAGTCACAGGGCTCACGGCGGAGTTTTGCGAATTACGCGAATTTCGCGGGGCACTTCGGAAGGAGTCGTGAGACTGTCCGGCACCCGGCATCAGCATGGGACGTGGAGTCGCCGCTGCCGACGTTGGAGGACGTACTGCTGACCGATTGTCCTCGCGGGCGACTCGCGCTTCTCCCTCACCGCGTGAAGAGGAAGCCGCTCGTGCTGGTTGTTGCAGGGACCGTCCGGCGCGGCGGGCCGCCGCACACCCGGGTATCGGGTCGCGTCGTCGATCCCGACCCCGCGGACGACGTTCGCCGCATTCAGGTCAACGAAGGGGGCGGCCCTTGCCGGTCGCACCCTGATGTTCATAGCCCTGTTGGCCCACCGGGGCGCCTCCCTCGCGGACCTTGTCCAGGACCGACGAGCGGGGCGCTCTCAGGCGCGATCGCGAACTCTACGATGTTCCCGCGAAATTCGCACAATTCGCGATATTCCCGGTCGGACGGGTCCGAGCCGGCCGCGACCGGAATTTCGCGAATAACGCGAATTTCGCGGGACACTTCCAGAAGAACGACAAGGCACCGGACGTTGGTCCTCATTCACCCAGTCGTTCTTCCTCCTCCTCGACTCGGTAGATGGCTGCCTGCTCACGGCAATCCTCCGCCGCGCGGGTTGCCCACCGGCGTAGCCCCTCGCGTCCTGTCGTTCGGGCCACTCCTTCCAGCCTGGTGGCGTGATCCGCCCAGTGCTGAGACCGGAGCTGAGAGCTCAGCTCCCCGCACAGGTTCCACAGGAGCCCGCGAGAAAGATCCTGGCGGTCGCCGTACCTGTCCGCCAGGATGGCCGCCAGGGAGTCATCGTCGTCGAAGGTCGGGGCGACCAGAGGGACCAGGACCATCGCGCGCTCGAGAGAGTCTCCCAGCCAGCTCAGGACGCGGTCCCGCGGGAAGCGGTCCACGAGGCCCTTCGGGAAGTTGGTGAACAATCCGCGTGGGGCCGCCGCTGGTTGCAAGGAATCCGAGAACTCGATCCAGACCCCCTCCGGATCAGATGCGATGCACGCTCCGAGGATCTCCTCGGCACCCGCGGCGGGCAGATGGCTGACGCCTGGTCCGTCGCGGTGGGCGCCGAGGATCGTCCTGGCGATCCCCCTGGCGTGGCCGACGACGAGGTGGCGAGCAACCTGCTCCCAAGCTCCGAACTGGTCGGCGGGCAGGAGGGCCGGGTCGGTCACGAGCGGGACCGCGATCTCCTCGAGCTCGCTGATCTCGTCGAGCCCACGCTGCTGGAGACGCGCCGAGACCAGGAAGAGGGCCGTGCCACGCAACTCCGGGTACTCGGAGAACGTCCGAATCAGCTCCTGGAACGCTGGGCCTGGCAAGCGGAAGCCCCACGCGCCGAACATCACCCTCTTGAAGGTGGGACGCGGAAGAGACCCGTTCCGGAGCAGATCCAGCACCCGCCGGGCGCTGCGTGTCGTCGGTTCGCCCGCGAGACAGGTCACCTCGAGGATGAGCAGCGCGGGTGCTCCGTTCCGTTCGGCCTGCCGGTCCAGCCAGTCATCCAGCCAGCCGGACGGATGAAGGGCAGTCTGCTCGCGAAGGTATCCGGCCAGCAGTTGGTAGTCACCGCGGTCGCTCCTCAGTCCTTCCAGGGCCGTCGCGATCGAGCCGCCAACGTCGCGACGGCCGAAGACCTCGCCAAGCGCGAGGGCATTCTCGGCCTGCTCGGAGATCAGCCATTCCCACCGGGATACGAGGGACCCGGGCTGGCCAAGGATCTCGTCCACGAACTCGGCGAGGCCGGGCGGCCCGAGACTGTCCCACGGGACAAGGCGGAGGCCTGGCGACACTCCCGAAGTGCCTCGCAGAATTCGCAGAATTCGCAAAACCAGGGACGCACCCCGTCCAGGTTCGGGCGGAGTCGAATTTCGCGAATTCTGCGAATATTGCGAATGGTTTCTGAAGGATCAATCCTCTGGAGGGCGGGACGGAATCGCCACGCATGGTTGTATCCGAACTCGGCCGTCCTGTCCGCGGGCCCCCGCGCGTGCCCGGATCGGCCGGTCACCTCGGATCGCCGGCCCATGCCCGACGGCGATGGACGTCGTCCAGAACAACGAAAGGGCGACTACCACCGAGCGAAGGGTCGGCAAGGCGGTCGATCTCGACGTCGCTCCTATGTCCGCCGGGTCGCCACCCAGGCCCTGGAGGGATCGCATGGGGGATTACGTCGCCCACAATCGGGCTGCTGCCGCCTCGCGCCCACCGGATCTACAAAAGACACCCGGGACATCTCGGATTTCCCTTGATAGAAGATCTTGAGTTATATATCATATTTTGGAGTATTCCATCCCGGGTGCAGGCCTGGGGAATTCTCACCCCGACCAATCTTACCCCCGCTCCTTATAGCGATGAGGATGGGGATCTTTTTTTCCTGACGGCGCAGGTCTCGAACGACGCGATCGTCTCACGATCCGTCAGTCACGCGATCCCCCTGCGAAGCATCAGGAAGTTCGAGAGCCGCCGCGAACATCGGCCATCGGCTCGTGCCGGTCCTGGGCAGCCCATGACCCGGGATGAGGCGTGAAGTCCGGGTCCAGCGTGTGGGGCGATCGAAAGCCGTCGGCGGCGAGATCGTCCTCCCTCGCCTGCTCGACGATCAGCTCGCGGCGGGCCACGGCGGGCGCATTCTCTCGGGCCCCGTCCGACCGGGCCAGGACGATCACGAATAACCCTGATCCCGCCACGGGATTCCCCGGGTCGGCGATGGTCGGCCGGAAGCCCAGGCAGGCCGGTTGCCGATCCGGCGGTCACCGCTTTTCGGCCACGGGCGCGATGTCCCTGCGCCGGGGATGCACGGCGCATCATCCCCGGAGCCGGCATCATCGGGTAGTGGTCAGTCTTTCGCGGACGACCCGGGTTGCCAGGGGAAGACCTTGCCGTCTCGAACGATCAGCCTGGCGTCCTTGCTCCAGCATGTCGACAGCGTCGCCTCGCAGGCCACCGGCAGGTTGCCGCCCAGGACTCGCTCCATCTCGGCGCACATGATCTCGACGACGCGATCAACGTGCTCCTTCCGGACGAAGCCGCCCTCGTCGGGGAGCTCGACCAGGACCTCGTCGTGCACGAACGCGATCACGCGGTAGCCCTCTCGCATCAGCCGCCACAACGCCAGCTTCCCACCGGCCGCGGCCAGGTGCTGGAAAGGGGTGTTCCGGCGCTGGGCATAGGTCACGCGCCCGCGTACCCACCCGGTCATCGTCGCCACCCCCGAGTCGAAGAGCTGGCGGCACAGCTCCTCACTCCCCCGGCGGGCGGCCAGCACGGGCCCGAGGTCCCTGGAATGATTGAGCAGATTCAGGTTCTGCCAGACGCCGGCGATGAACCGGGGATCATACGGTCGACCGTCCGTGCGCCGCAGGTCGCCGCGGACAACCCGCTGGATGGCCCGGGCCAGGCCCGGTGATCGGTCGCCCTTCCAGTCCAGGGCTGCCCAGCAGGCCTCCGCCGTTGTTCCCAGTCTCGAGGCCAGGGTGGCCATGGGGTCATCGGACAGGTACGCGTCCCATTCCGGGTACACCTCGCCGATCATCCGTCGGCGGAATTCCGTCGCCTCCTCGATGGTCATCGCAACGTTGTAGGTGCGACGGGCGTATGTCGCGAGAGAAGCAGGTCCGAGACCGCCCGGGAGCCCGAAATTCAGCGCCTTGGCCTGTTGTCGCCGGTCCTTGAACGTTTTGGGATCCGACTCCTGGAGCAACAGGAACTCGTCCGGGTCCACGCCGAGCAGCATGGCCGCGGTATAGGCGTGCGGGTCGCGTCCGGCACGGATGACGTCGGCGAGCGTCGATTGCCCATACCGGGCCTCGCAGACCGCGGCCAGTGCCCGCAACTCGATGAACGAGTAGTCGACGGCGAGCAAAAAGCGGCCCGGGGACGGCACGAAGATCTCGCGGAATCCGGCCCGGCGGGGGATCTGCTGGATGTTGGGCTGGCTGCACGAGGTCCGGCCGGTGAGGACCATGGTCGTATACCGCGGGTGGACAACATCCGACTGCAGGCCGGCGAAAAACTGGCACAGCTTCGAGGACTCGGCCATCGTGATCCAGTCGGCGACGAAGGGATGGTGCTCCGCAAGCTCTGCCCACTCCTCGGTCGACGTCGAGACGGCGCCTTTCGGGGTCGTCGGGATCTCGAGGACCGTGCCCTGCGCATCGCCGACCTCCCCGGCCACGCGGACGAGGATCTGCTGGAGCGCTTTCCGGCTGACGCTGGGCTGCCCCCCATCGGTCATCCGGAGCCGCCCGTCGCGATCGAGCTTGAGCAGGCCGACGGCCCCGGGATCGGAGCCGAGACGGCCCACGACCTCTTCCAGCCGCCCCCGGAGGGCTGCCTCGACCGTGGCGGCCTGGGCGCGGTCCACGCGGATGCCGCGTCGGATGATCGCCGCCAGCGCGATGGCGGCCTTGACCTGGATCGTTTCGGTCAGCGGCCCGTACCGCGCGATCGCGTCGTCGCCGACGCCGTGGGCGCGGGCCAGCTCGACGGCCAGGGGCCGGAGGGTCGAGTCGGCCCGCCACGTCGCGATCGGGTCGCCGATCGCGTAGGCGAGGAACCCGGGCTCGACCTGGTCCCAGGGGCGGCCGATGATCTCGGCGTACCTCAGCCGGAAGGGGTCTTCCTTGTTGACGACGAGCCCGCCGAACTGCGCGGCGACGGTCCCCAGGTTGCGCACGGCGGGAAAGACGCCGGTCCGGGCCAGGCGGACCAGGGCATCGAGGAGCATCGTGTCGTGCAGCCGGCCCTCCTCGGCAATCGCCCACCAGCACTCCAGGGCCTCGCCTTCACCAATTCGCTCCAGATACTGGGCGACGACCCAGAAGTCGAAGGCGGCGTTGAAGGCGACGATGTGGCGATCGCGGTGAGCGATCACGAACGCGGCGAGCCGATCGGGATGGATCAGGGCATGCTGCTGGCCCGAGCTGGCGGAGGCCAGGGCCAGGGTCGGAATCTCGTGGCCCTCGATCCTGGCTGTCTCGGTGTCGATCGCGATCCAGTCGCCGGTCAGGGGATGCCCGGACCAGTCCGCCTCGTAGAGGAACGCCTCGTCGCCCAGCTTGACGACCGCGTGACCGGCAGGGGGCAACGGAGGTTCGCGCAATGCCTCGTCGACAGTCCCGGCACCGGATGACGACCAGGTCGCCGAATCGGGGCGGCCCGCGGCGACCTCCGGGCGACCCGTGCCCACGTCGGGAGGCGACAGAGGCGGACCAGTCGCAAGATTCGCAGTCTGACCAACCGTCCCTGGCCCGCAACGCAGGCCCGAGGAGTGGCTCGCAATATTCGCATAATTCGCAAAATGGTCGGGCCGGCTCGGCTCGGCGGGGTTTTGCGAATAATGCGAAGGGATCCGGGGCCTGGGAATCGGGGTGGTCGGCGCGTAGTCGGCGGCGCTCGCGTCTCGGTGGCGAACAGCTTTTCCATCGAGCCGCTCGATCCTCGGCTCATCACGGCCCGGGGCGTCGCCTGCGCCGTGGCGGCGACCCAGGGCGTCGAGGATCTCCGGCTTGTGGAGAATGATCCGCTGCTTCAACTCGGCCGAAAGGGCGCCGAGGGGGGCGCGGAAATGAAGGTCGGTACCGTCCGCCTCGAGGGTGACACCGAGCTGGCGGAGTTGCTCCAGCAGCGAGGATGGCCACAAGCTCGGCCAGCATCTGGTTGTAGCGCGCCAGCGTCACGGCCAGCCGGGTACGCACCACCTCGGTCTTGGTACGCCCCTCGAGCCACCAGGTCCTCTCGATGTCGAGCACCGCCAGGTCACGTTCGCACAGAGCCATCGGAGCCACCCTGCCACCGGCACTGGGCGCGATCAAGGATCCCGAGGGTGGCAGGGCGCACTCCGATGCGGCATGCTCTTGGTGGCGAGACCGCCGCCGGCCCGGGTAGCTCAATGGTAGAGCACCTGCCTTGTAATCAGGCGATAGGAGTTCGATCCTCCTCCCGGGCTCGCCTTATTTGGGCAGGTCAGACGGTATAGAAGTCATCGCTGACTGGCGCCGACAAGGGGCAA
>DAIDJI010000327.1 GCA_027451455.1 Planctomycetales bacterium
CGAACGGCGGATCGAGGAACACCACGTCGTACGGCTGCGTGGGCCGACCGGACAGCAGCTGCAGCGCATCCATGCACCGCACCTCGCCGCCCGTGCCCTGCCACTCGGCCAGCCGCTGCCCGATGGCCGCCGCAGCCGCGCGCTCGTGCTCCCCTGGAGCCTCGGGACGACTACGAGGGGAACTCGCCCTTACTTCGCGCAGAGCCTCCGCAAGAACATGCGCCACATGCTCCCATCCTCGGCCGTCTCCGGAATTCGCTTTAGCCGAGGTAATGCTGGACGACCTTCGTCGGCCCTCGGAGCTGACATGCAGACGGCCGGGCCTCGCTCCCGGCTCGCTCGGTGCCTCTGCGGTGCCGGACAGGTGTCGATTCGGTAGGATGGCACGAGCAAGTCCCAGTCTAATATAGCCGCGGCCTGGTTTCGCGGCTCCTTGTTCGTCCGGGTTCGAGCTATGGAACCTCCTGCCGGTTAGACGGTCGCTCCGACTTCGTCGCGTTGGTAGCTGTGCTTCGACGATGCCCTCAAAGGGCAAGACCCCTGGTATCGATTGACCAGCGAGGGAACCGTCACGAAGTCGCTTTCAGGGGGCGCAACCGCCCGCATTGCCTCCTCGCCAGGCGGATTCAAGGCCTTCCTGCTCGGCCACACCTCCTTCCCCGAGGGGACGTATGGCCTTTGGTTTATGACGAAATCCGTCTTCGATCTCCGCCTCGGCACCGAGACGGAAAAACCGGTTCGAGGGTCGGTCTTTGACCGGCCTGGTGGCATGACGAGGCCAAGGTGGCCTATAGTAGGCCGAGCGACGGAGGCGGTCGGCAGGAGGACCCGTTGGTTCGGTCGCTCCGCGACTTGCGCTCCGTCTTGGCGGTCAACGACCTGGGCTCTGGCTAGGTTCGGGCGCCGGAAACGAGACCGATCGAGAACCTGCGATGGAGGATGGATGATCGGGAAGTGCTGCCCGTCGTCGGTGATCGCAATCGCTTATCCGTGAAGAGATTTGCAATCGAGGACCTGATCGAGGGGGGAGATTTTTCTGCCCATAGAACCCAGGGCGGAAGGGATCTCGATCTCGACAGACCTCAATCGCGTCTCGTTCTGCGACTCCGTATCGGGCGGGGATTCACCTTACGGCGAACCTGATACCGGATTCATCCACGACCTGACCGATGGCCGGACGATCTCGATCGGTCCGAAGTGTCTGCGCACCCATCGTCTGGTCTGACCCGCCGAGAAACAGGAATTCAAGGTGCCGCCGACCGCGAGTTCGCCCGACGCATCTGCCGTTCGCGCTGGCGCAGGAAGGTCTGGTAAAGGTCGTCGCGCGAGCCGGGCATCGTCAGGTCTTGCCCCTTCTTCACAACGGCGATGTACCCGACACACATCTCATCGTCGGCGTTCGGCCCGACCTCGACGTTGCGAGGCGGGTGGCTGGGGTTGCGCGGGTGGGCCGAATTGTCGTAATGCGCGGTAACCTGCACGACCGAGCCAGCCGGCAGGGGAATCGGCTCGTTGAAGTAATAGGACCCTTGCCACGACGGGTCCCAGTCGGCGATCTCGATGAGGGTACGCGTCTTGCCGCTGGGAAGTTTTACCGACATCTGCATATCGTGGCCGAGGCTGTGCATGTGCGGGCAGACGGCCAGTGCCTCGAGGTCAACCGGCACGAACCAGTTTGCCTTGACCTCGATTTTGTCCTTCCCCGCGGGAAGCTTGAACCGGTAATTGGTCGCATTGTTCCAGTGCATCGCCTGCTTGACGGGTTTCTTCGAAAAATAGATCCCAACGCGCGTTCGATCCAGTACCGACCGGCCGTTCGGGTGATAGTGGATCTGCAAAACGAGATCGGCCTGGGCCTGCAGGCGGATACCGACACGCTCGGGGAGCCGGTGGGCCTCACTGCCGGCCATCCAGAAGCTCAACTCATCGGCCTCGATCATCGGCCCGCTGGTTGTCGGGTATCCAACCCCGGGAGCTGCGTCGTCGAGCATCCGGGCACGCCCGGTGGTGTCCATGTAGGCAATGAGGTGGTGGACAACGCTGGGATTCCCAGGGGCATAGTCGATCGCCTCAAGAAAAGCGTCGCGTACCAGATTCGTCGGCAGGACGAAGCACCGATAGATGTCGGGCCCGCTCGCCGGGATGAGGAACGCCTCGGCCGGTTCGAGGATCAGGTCGGGTGGGCCGAGCTTCCATCCCTCGGCATATTTCGGGGGTGGCGGCATTTCCTTAAGGTTGCCGAGCGGCGCGCCCCCCTCGGCCCAGGCGGCGAGGATTGCCAGTTCCGAATGGGTCAGCGACTGGTCGTGCTTGAGTCTCGGCCCGACCCCCCGGGTCGGTTTCCACGGAGGCATCGATCGCTCTTCGGTGACCGCCGCGATGTCGGCGGCCCGCTTCCGGGCCTGCTCGTAGGTCTCCAGAGGGAATGGTCCGACCTGGTGGCGCCGGTGGCAATTCTGGCACTTAGCCTGGACGATTGGAGCGACGTCGCGGGCGTAGGTTGGCACCGGCCTGTTTTTCCTTGTCGTCGGCGAGGATGTTCCCGGTTTCGTCTCCGATCGGGCCTGTCGTGGTGGGTCGGCAGAGACCGGCATTGCGAGCCCCAGAACATACGCGGAGATAATCAGTCCGACTCGACCGGCCCGCGGCGCGGGCCGCCGTCCATGCTGGCTCATCGAGCCTCCTCTACGCTGTCTGTGGGATTTCGGGTCGAGTGGTTTGAAAGGATCGTAGACGCGCGCAACAGGATCGGCCGGTAGGCGGGAGGAAATCCCGGACCCGGACGATCCGACTGGGGTTGTAGCGCATTCAGAAACGGGAAGATTAGGAGTTTGATCGTATCAACTGACAAGCCCAGGGGCAAGGGGTTAGGCATCGCGAAGCCGAGTTCCGACTCGTCTTCGGCCTATCGGAATGGGCTGGGTAGCGTTTGCTGAAATCAACAGATTCCACATGGATCGCTGCCGCGGGAGGACCGGGGATTCCGACCTGGTTTTTAGTTTTTCGCTGAAGGCGGACCTCGTTGTAGTGGACCACGAACCCCAGGCCCCGGTCAGAGTTCCCCAGTATATTGTTTAGTTTTATGTGTTTGTCTATAAGTTCAGTGGCGGCCTTGTTCTTGCGCGGGAGCTTGTCTCAGATCGCGTCGATGGTCTGCTGGAGGTGGCCGTCGGGTGCCTTGCCCTTTCGCTCGAAGGCGGCCGGGTCATTCTCGAATAACTGCTTCTGCCAGATGTAGAACAGGGTGGGCGAGAGCTGATGCTCGTCGCAGAGGTCAGAGACGGGGACGTGGTCGATCAGGTCCCGCCTGAGGATGGCGACCTTCTTGATGGGCGTATAGTTCTTCCAAGGCTATTCGAATGGTGAGACTCCTGCCGAGCAATCCTATAACTCGGGTGGGGCGTCTCTCCATTTCGGGCTGAAGCAAGATAGAGTCTCACCGGCCCCGCGGCGGTTCATCGTGCCAGCCCTCGACGGGCTCGGTATGTCATTCGGGCGATACCGAACATCAACCCCTCAACCCTGGAATGACCCCAAATAGCGCTGAGGACCTCCAGATGCTCTCGATTTCTCTCCTGGAACGTGAAGGCACCGGCTTGGGGGAGTGATCTTCCGACCGGGATGTCGCGGGACTGTCAGGAGGAATAGTCGCTCACGGCAAAGGGCCATCCAGGATCAACGTTCCATTTTTCTCGGAGGTCCGGCCGCGCCGGACACGGAACGGGAAACGGTTCCTGGATGATCCCTCTCAATGCTCACGGCCCGATGGCGGCAGGACCTTGACGCCCGCCATGTCCTCGTAGGTTCCGGAGAGGTCATCGTGGGTGGCTGTCACCGTGAGTGTGGCGAGCCTCGGCTCGGGGCCTGTCACTTCGACTTCCAGCCCGATGACGACTTCCTTGCCAGGCCCGAGCCGGGGAATCGCCGGGCCCTCCGTCTGGCCGCGGGCGAACCGGATCTGGCCATCCTTACTCCAGACCTCGAGGTCGGAGGGAACGCCGTCACTCGTCAGGAGCTTCGAAAACTTGAGGTTGGCCGTGACGCTCCCCTTCAGGACGATGTTCGTCGCTTCCTTGGTCCCGTAGTTCCTCAGGCGGATATAGAACGTCGTCCGGCCCTTGACGTCGACAGCCCGCTGCCGCTCGCTCACGACGAGATCGACGTCGGGCATGCCGAACACTTCAGTGACGAGTCGTCCGGCGTTGGCCTTGAGTCCACCGATGCCATTTGCCTCGGCCGAGACTTCATACTTGCCGACGTCACCGACCTTCACCTCGAAGCCGAGCCGGCGTGGGTTCTCCTTGGGCTCGATCCGATCGAAGGACCATACAAGCCTCCGCGAGACCTGGTCGTACTTTGCGCCCTCTGGAACGCCGAGAAGTCGGACGCCGGGAGGGACGATCGCCGTCACCCGGACTTTTCGCGCAGGGGCGGTTCCCGGATTGCGCACCTCGATCTGGTAAGGGGCGACGGTGTCGGTGTATCGCCGCTGCGGACCGTCGAGGGCGATCTGGAGCTTTGGCTCGACGACCTCGACCGTGGCAACGCTCCGCGCCTCTTCCTCCTTCGCGACCACGACGTCGGGGCTAGTCGCCGTGACGGTGCAGTTTGCTGGTCCATCCGTGATCGCCTCGGCGACCAGCGGATCCAGTTCCTCAACCTGGTCGCGGGCGAGGACCGGGATCGGATCGGTTACGACCTCACTATCCCCACGGCCGCCGGACCCGTAGCGTAGGCCTGGGCTGAGTCTCGCGGTGATCCGGACGTTCCGCGCCGGGCCGTCCCCCTCGTTCCGGACTGCGATCCGAAACTCGACCGTGTGCCCCTTCAAAACGGAGGAGGCACTCGCTGTCTGAACGATCTTGAGCCGAGGTTGATAGACCCGGCTTGGTGCGCTGCTGCCGGTCTGGAACCAGACCGAGGCGCCGTGCTCGAGGCTGCCGGCCTTCGTCGGCTCGACCTTCATGTGGACGACCCTCTCGGAGCCGCTCCGCAGGACGCCGAAAGTCCACGAGAGGGTTGCCTCACGAGGCTCGCCATCGGGTTTCGGGTCGCTCTCGATGAACTTCAGGCCGTCGGGGAGCCGGTCCTCGACCCGAACCTTCAAGGCGTCAGAGGTCCCGGTGTTCCGGATCACCAGCCGGACGTTTGCCGGCTGATGCAGGTTCATACTCGGCGGCGACTGGACATCGACCGTCACGGCGACTGACTGTCTCCCGGCCGGGAGCGGCTCAGTCGTGGATGCGTCTCGCATGGTCTCTGCGGATGCCCCTTCCGCACGGTCGACCGCGCGATCGGCCTTCGGCCTATCGCGTGCTGGTTCGGTCTCCTCTACGACCGGGTCGAGCTTCGGGACCGGCGCCCGCTGGGCGTCCGCGTGGGTCGGATCGATCGTGGGCAGTGACCCGGGGCCCGGCGGCAAGTCCGGAGCAGCCGGCAGGTTGAGCTCCGACGGTGCCGGCGGTATCTCGGCGCCCTTTGGCACCGGGTGGCCATCCTGGGCGCGCGCCGAGCTGAGAATTGCAAAGAGACTCAAATTTAGCAAAAATCGCCGGCCCATGGATCGGTCCCCTCCTTGGGAACGGCCCCGGTGACAGCGCCCGTCGGGATCGCATCGGCGTCGAGACGCGACGCCCCGGCCCGGACGGAAGACGAGAGTAGAGGACCGCCCTCCTCGACCGCGCCGCCGGCGCATTGAGACGCCCATAGGGCGGAGGGCCGGCCGGACAGGGGGGGTGATAACAGATCCCCGCGGTTCGAGGAAGGCCAATCCCTCGGATCTCCTCTGAGCCTCGGCAACGGGGAGAAAGAGGCTTACCGGTGACTAAATCCCGTGATTCCCGGTATTTGAAGGATAGCTTTTTCCTGAACTCATCGAGGTTCAAGTGCAAAGCAATCCCATCAGACGAGCTGTTCTTCGGGATCGTCTCGTTCGTGTACGTTTACACGGTGGCGACGTGTCGCAGCTTGCTGGAGGGCGAGGAGCACTTCTGGAACTTCCTGCGGGTGCAGGGGATCGAGCCGACGAACAACGCGGCGGGGCAGGCGCTTCGGCACGCCATCTTGTGGCGGAAGTCGAGCGGCTGGACGGCGAGCGATTGGGGCAGCCGGTTCGCCGAGCGGGTGCTAAGCGTGGTGGCGACCTGCCGACAGCAGGGCCGCGACGTCCTGGATTACCTGACCTCGTGCTTCGAAGCCGATTGTCGCGGTCGAGCCCTCCCCTCCCTGCTGCCGGTCACCGCGGCCGAAATCGAGGCCGCGTAATCTCTGCTATCCCGCCCTCTCAACGGCTACCCCTGGAACGGTAAGAGATAGCCCATGACCGACGAATCAAAACTGCGGGCCCGCCTGTCGGAATTCGCGGACCGCCTTGAGGTCTTGGGCTTCTTCAGATACGCCCTACCCGAGGTGGTTGCGTCGTTGAAGCGTGTCCGTCCGGTAAATGGGTGCCCCATTCGAAGTTGGCCCTACGCAGCCGTTGACCAGTAGGTGTCCCAGT
>DAIDJI010000328.1 GCA_027451455.1 Planctomycetales bacterium
GCGCCGACGATCGAATCGGCCTGGTCGACGCCCACGCGCTCGTACAGGACGCCCTCGGGCTCGACCTTCACCAGCGGCCCCTCGGAGCAAAGCCGCAGGCAGCCGACCTCGCGGACGTCGACGCGATCGCCGAGCCCGGCCCCCTCGGCCGCGGCGCGGAGCCGGCCCGCGACCTCGCGCGACCGCGAGGCCAGGCAGGCCGACGCCGTGCAGACGCGGACCTGCACTGGCCGGCGCTCCGACCGCTCGGCCTCCACGATCGACCGAAGCTCATTCTGATCCATGATGATCCCACTTCCGGATGCGATCGAGGGTCGACTCCTCCGTCTGCCCGCCCTCGGCGTTGCCGTCGAAGACGACCACCGGGGCAATCCCGCAGGCCCCTACGCACCGCGCCACCTCCAGCGAAATCTGACCGTCCGGAGTGGTCCCACCAGGTACGGCGCCGGTTTCTGATTCAATCGCCGCGATCAGGCGGTCGACTCCGCGGACGTAGCAGGCCGTCCCGGTGCAGACGACGCACGTATGCTCGCCGCGCGGCGCCAGCGTGAACAGATGATAGAACGTCGCCACTCCGTAGACCCGGCTCGGCGGCAGCTTCAGCCCGTGGGCGATGTAGTGGAGCAGGTCAGTGCGCAGGTAGCCGAAATGCTCCTGCGCCGCGTGCAGGACCTCGATCAGGGCGTCCTGCTCGAACGCGTGCTTCTGCATCGCCTCGTCGATCCGGGCGAAGCGATCGTCGCCGCTCGGGTGCGTGCCGGGGCTCGCCTCATCCTGGCCGACCGCCGTCGTCGGGGCGTTCACGATCCGAGGCCCTCCGTGCGGGTCCGATCCCCGACGGGCTCCGGGGTATGCGTGTCAGTATAGCCGACCGCGGCCCCGACGCAAGAATCGTGTCCGGTCCCCGGCCCGGCCGGCAATGACCATAACGTGGGGCGAGGCCGCGAGTGCGATCCGATCCGGCCCTCGCCGCCCCCGAAGACCCGACGGACACCGATCGGCCGAGAGGGCCGGCGCGGGGACGATCTCCGTGCGTTCCGCGCCTCCGGCCGCGAACCCCGAGGAAACTCCGATGATTCGATGGAACTCGTCCCGATCCGGCCGCCGGATCTCGCGCCATCTCCGCCCGACGACGGAATCCCTGGAAGGCCGGCTGGCACTTTCGACCGCGTTCATCACTGTGACGTCCGCCTCCGACACCCCCTCATCCGACGTGCCGGCCCAGGTCGCGACCCCTGGTGGCTTCACCGGCTCGGCCGATGTCATCTCGCTCCGCCAGGCAATCCAGCTCGCCGATGCGGTCCCGTCGGGTACGTCGGTCCAGATTGACTTCAACATACCGGCCGGTGGCGCTTCGCCGACCCTCGAACCGACCTCGCCGCTCCCGACGATCACCCGGCCGGTAACGATCGACGGACTCAGTCAGTCCCAGAACATGGGCCAGGAGGGTGCCGAGCCGGTCCTGCTCGACGGCGTTTCTGCCCCGGACGCCGATGGGCTCGTCTTCTCCTCGGGTGCCTCGGGGAGCGTGGTCGAGGGGCTGGGCGTGACCAATTTCGGCGGAGTCGGGCTGCACTTCGAGGGCGCCTCGAACGTCCAGGTGGTCAACGACGCGGTCGGATTCTCCTACAACGTGCAGTCGGACACCATCCACATCGCCCCCAATCGGTACGGCGTCGAGTTCGACGGCGGCTCGGGCGAGACGATCAACAACGACGTCCTTTCGGGCAACACGATCGATGGCCTGAGGCTCATCGGAACCTCAAACAGCACGGTTGAGAACACGTCGATCGGTTCGATCGACGCGGCGGGCTTCGGGTATGACTCGTCCGGCTGGTCCGTCGGCAACGGCGGCGTGGACCACTACGGGAGCGGTCTCTACATCGACAACGGGTCGTATAACACCGTTACCAACGACATCATCGCGAACAACGGGACCTACGGCATCCTGATTTCCGGACCGTCTTCCCTCGGCAACCAGGTCACCAACAGCAAGATCGGCACCGACCCGACCGGCTACCTGGCCCAGCCCAACATGACCGGGCTGGAGATCAACGGGGGAGCCAGCTACAACGTCGCCTCGAACAACGTCATCTCGGGGAATAGCTGGGACGGCGTCGAGATCTCGGGCTCGGGGACGATCGAGGATGAGCTGATCGGCAACGCCATCGGCATGAGCGCCGACCTGACCACCTGGGTTGCCAACTGGAACGGCATCCAGATCGACAACAACGCCGCGTATGCCTTCGTGTACAACAACACGATCTCGGGTAACTCCTCCGATGGTGTCTTCCTCGCCCAGACACAATACGACGACCTCGAGGAGAACCAGGTCGGCCTGGGCATCTACGGGACCCCGGCGGGGAACGGGAACTACGGGATTATTCTGGTCGATGGCTCGGTCGACAACACCATTTACAACAACAACATCCAGTACAACGGATGGGAAGGGCTCATCACGGTGAATGCCTGGTGGGACAACAGTTTCTATTACAACAACGTCGTGAACAACGGGGGCAGCAACCTGCACCTCGGTTGATCGCGAGGTACGACTGGGCCTGGCGTCCACCACCTCAACCCAGGCCGATCTGCTTGCCACCCCGAGCGATCAGGTAGGTCGCCGCGCTTCCGAGGACCGCCGGCCCGACCGTGAGCTGGCCACCGTTGGGGAACTTCGGAGCGCCCGCCAGTTCGACGATCACCGAATCGGTCGCGGGCGGGACCATCACGGCGAGTATCGCGACTGGTCGCAAGACGCGAACCCGCCGATGCCCTGCCCTCCGTATTGCGATCATCTCGACCCGGTAATTCGAGAGGTCGGAGACGGCCGACGCCGAGGGCGCGCCCTGGAATTGAAGTGTGAACCCGGAGAGCGTCACCTTGCCAACCGGTCGTCCTCGACGGTTGAATCGCCGTTGGTAAACCGGCTGCTCGGCCACAATCGCAAGAGGAGCCAGACCGCCCGATGTCGGCGAGGTCGGCCCCGTGGGCGAGGTCGCGGCCTGGATGGCAATCGCGACGGTCGCGGCGGTGCCGCTGACCGCCGCATCGGCGACGGCCAGCGCGTAGCCGGCGGCCGGTCCGACCAGCGTCAATCCGGAGAAGGTCGCCAGTCCATTGACCACCGGCGCCGCGAGGTTGCCTCCGAGGACCGCACCGGCCGGTCCACCCGCCAGTGCGATGACGGCCGTCCCGCCGTTGACCGGAGTGCCCGATGAGTCAACCACGCGGACGCTCAGACTGAACGGCACGCCAGCGGCGACGCTCGGTGGCGGTGGCGACTGGATCACCACCGCGCCCCCGAGTTGATAGCTCGCCAGCGCGGGGACGATCAGGTTGGCAACTGGAGTGCCGAGTCCGGTCGCCAGGTCGTAGCCAGGTCCGGCCGGGGCGCCGTTGTTCCCGTTGACGATGTCGTGGAAATCGGACGAGGGCAGCGAATAGAGAGCGGGGAGGGTCTGCGTAGGACCACTCAGCGGCGAGGCGCCGAACAGGGCGCGGCCCTGGTCGGCGATCGCGATCAGCCCGGCCCAGATCGGAGCAGCGGCACTGGTTCCGGCGTCGCCGAGCCAGCCGACCGCATTCGATGAGACCGACGAGCCGGCAAGCGTGCTGGTGAAAACGTCGTACGGCTGGGCCGAGCCCGAGTCGATCGAGACGTCGGGCAGCGCCCGCGCACCGGTTGGGTCAAGCGACGAGGGAACAACGCCCGCCTGCCAGCTCGGTTGCGGCTCGACCGAGCTGAGTCCACCACCACCACCGCCGTAGATCCCGCTCGTCGTCCCGCTCCCCCACGCAACCTCGCCCGTGGGGCCGGTCCCGGGGTAGATCCCCGAACTGCCTATGGT
Source organism: Planctomycetales bacterium (assembly GCA_027451455.1). Taxonomy (GTDB): domain Bacteria; phylum Planctomycetota; class Planctomycetia; order Isosphaerales; family Isosphaeraceae; genus JAKAUH01. The sequence continues at coordinate 3,849 of DAIDJI010000328.1, forward strand.
CACCGAGGTCACGCCCACAGCCAGCACATTTGGTGAGGCGGCTGGGTAGTCGGCGACAGCCTGATTCGTCCCGCTCGCGTAAATCCCCGAGTCGCCCGCCGCGACAACGAACGTGACCCCGGGGACGTTCAAGGTCGCGTCGATGGCCGACTGGCTCACGCCCATCGAGGCCACCGACGACTCGGGAAGACCGTAGCTAAGGCTCACGACCGAGACCCCCGGAATCTGCGCCGCCTGTCGCATCGCGGCCATCAGGTTCTGGAACGAGATGACCGAGTCGTACGGATCGTAGGCCGAATTCACCACGACGATCGAGGCGCCCGGAGCGATCGCGTGCGCCCATTCAACGTCCAGCGACGCCTCACCCACAATCGAGAGATTTTGGGTCGTTGACCCATACTCGTTAACGATCTGAAAACCCGGAGGCGCGGGAATGCCGAAGTAACTGTCGAAGGTGGCAAGATCGGCGGCCAGGGTCGGATCGATGCCCTCCTCGACAATTGCGATCGTCTGGCCGGTGCCGTTGCCGACGATCATGCCGCCGCCGGGCGAGCTCAGCGCGATCTGGTTGATACCGTACGCCGACCGAAGCTCTGCCGGCGTCACCTGCCCGCTGAACAACGAAAGCTCACCGGCGGTCGTGTAGCCGCCTGAGACAGAATCGCTGAAAGCCAGCTCGTTTGAGCCGTTGACAACCTGGAACGCAATCCCGACCGGTCTCGCAGATCCTCTTGAGACCGGATCGGCGAGGAAGGCCGAGAGCGTCCCGTTGATGTGGATGATCCCCGACCCGCCGCCGTAGAGCGACGAGTCAGAGGCAGCCAGCAAGAAGTTATCCTGCGCGTCGACCGTGATCGCCGAACTCTGGATATTCGGGATGGCCGTGAGGCCGAGGTTCGGCAGAAAGGGCGAGGGCCCCACACCCTGGTCGAACGTGATACCAAGCCCAACCGCGACGTGGATTGTCGTCGAAGTCCCGGGGACCTGATAGGGGAGCGTCGTCAGCACGGTCCCTTTTGAGTCAACCGCCACGCCGCCGGGGGTCGCCAGTCCGTCGATCGTCGACGAATCGGCCAGGACCGTCGCGGCGCCGGTCGAGCTGGCGTAGGTCACACGGACGACGAGGTCCTCGCCACCGACCTGCACGGCAGCCACCAGCGAATCGCCGTACACGCCGAAGTCGCCGAAGGTGGCACCCGCGAGGCTCAACGGGCCCGAGAGGCTGCCGGTGGTGCCCGTCTGGATGTCGTAAGCCCTCGACGTGTCGGCACTGTAGTTGGAGAGGTTGTCGACCAGCGTGCCGGCGCCGGTCGTCGGATCGATCGACTCCAGCTCGCCGTCGGGGAGCAATTCGAGGAGGTCGCCGGCGGCGACCGATGGGATCGCGGACGATGGCCCCGCCAGTACCAGCGCGCCGGGCGAACCGGGCGACGTGAAGAGTGTGGAATTGATGGGCGATCCGCCGCCGTCCATCTCGGCGATCGCCTGCTGCTGCGGGCCAGTCGTACTGGAGTTGTCGTAGCTGACAAAGACACGGCCCGAGGTATCGATCGCGATCCCGTTGATTCCAGAGAAAGTGTAAAGGCTGCTGAGGACGACCCGATCCTCGAGCCCGTGGAAGAACGGGCGGAGGCGCCGGGACCGTCGGGCATCGGCGGTTCGCGATCGGGGGAACATGGCTTCGTCGACCCTCGCGTTGCACTCTCACGGATGTCCGTACGAACGGCCGCGGCACGGCGGCAGCGATCGGTCGGATTCCTGGGTGTCCACCTCCGACCCCGGACCCGAACCTAAGCGACCTACCTTAATCGTAGCACACCGGACCGAGCGTGCGTGCCTGCCTCCCGGCTCACCGTTCTTATCCCGGCGGCACATATGTTGCGGGCCTGTCAAGAAGCCTGGGGCCTCGGAGATCCTGGGTCGGGCTGCGGTGCGAGGTCCGAGGACCTCCGGATCGAACAACAGGGAGGTGGATGCCGATGGATCGTCGAGAGATGCTGGGGATCGTGGGCGCCGGAACCGCGGAGATGCTGGCGATGGGCGGCACCGCTCGCGCGGGCGGCGGCGAGCAACCGCAGGCTGGCCGCTTACGCGGTATCGGTGGGCTTGCTCTTCACCAACCATGCGGCGGCTTTCGCTCGGCTCGCTCGGGCCTCGGACGGGACCTTCAAGTCGGCAGGGATTTGCGGGCCCAGTGCCAGATAGCCCAGCAGGGTCGCGACCTCGTCGGACTCGAAATGCGGAGGGGCCGGTTTCTGGGGGATGCGGACGACCAGACCCAGAACCCATCGGTTTCCTGGTGCCGCATGAGATGCCCGGCGATCCGCCATAGTACCTCTTACCACGGAAAAGGCCAGCTCACCAACGTCTAGCCGCACATCGACTGGAGCCCGCGGCCCCAGGTCGGTGCGAGACCAGCCTGGCCGTCGGGGGGATCTGGTCGGGTCGCGGCGACGGGAGGCGCGAGAAGGGCGCGGCGCCCGGCCCGATCAGGAAACGACGCGATTGCGTCCCTCGCGCTTGGCCCGATAGAGACACTCGTCGGCGCGACGAATGAGCTCCTGGGGAATCACGATGGATTCGCCGTGCACCGAGGCGACACCCAGACTAATCGTGACCCGCTGCGGCCGTCCTTCGAA
>DAIDJI010000329.1 GCA_027451455.1 Planctomycetales bacterium
CGATCGCAAGCCCGCCCTGGGTATGAAACAGCGCGCCGACCACGCGCAGCGCGTGTAGCGGCGGCGCCAGACAGGGCGTCTCGAACCGCCGCCCGAACGCGTCACGTCCGCCCTGGGCCGCCGCCACTTCCGCCAGGGTTTGCCTGAGCGCCGCCTCCTGCACCTCGATCGCATCCGCCAGCGCCGCCACCGTCTCGCCGCTGCGGCGGGCATTCAGCGCCAGCAGCGCGCGATATTGGGGCAGGTCGGCGCAGGCCCGATGGATCCGCTCGTCATACACAACCCAACTGAACCCACCTGGCTCGCGCATCACCCGCGCGCCCTGCCCGGACACATCGTCCAGTTCCTGGCGGACGATCGTCAGCCGACGATCACCCGCGCGCATCTCCACCAGAAATAGGCGTCGAACATCAGGAGGAAGACGCCCTGAACGATCACCGCCAGGCCGAACCCACGCGCCGTTGGACCCTTTCGGGTGGCGATCCCTGCGCCGGCGGCGATATAGATCACATCGAGACCGGCGTTAAATCGGAAGATCGGCAGGAGTTGCGAGGGCGTCTGCGAATCGGCGAGGAGCGCGTAGAGGGCGATCAGGCCGTCGATCAGCCCCCATAGGCCGCTCATGAACCAGAAGGCGCGCATTGTCTCGCCCGGTCGAGCGTAGAGCCCGGCTGTCGCGGTCCCGAGCGAGAGCAGTGACCAGAGGAACAATCCGGCGATCAGCGCGCGCCGGATTTCGTCGGCGGAATCCACGAATCGGCACCTCCGCCGGTAGATTACGGGTGGGTGGGCGTGGCGGTTGCTGGCGACTCGGGCGCGGCGAGCGGGCCGCGCTGGCTCGCGTCCTTCGGGTCGTCGGGCCGCGGGTGGTCGCGCCAGAGCCATCGGAGCATCTCGGGCATGATCGCACCGCCCTGCTTGTTCGAGTGCGTCCCGATTCCCCAGACATAATTCACGTCGTAACCTTTTTCCGTCAGCGCGGCGAGCATCTTTCGGTTCTGCGCGTGCCAGTCCCACTTCGGATCGTAGGCACCGCCGCGGCGGGTGCCTCGATTGTCATTGGCTCCGTCCTGAAGGAAGATCCGGATCGGCTTGTGCTCGGCCTGGCGGACCAGGTCTGGGTAGACATGACCGCCCATGATATTCGTGAAGCTCCCGATCGTGCTGATCACCTTGCGGAACTGGTCGGGCCGCTGCCAGGCCACCGTGAACGCACAGATGGCCCCCGAACTCGCCCCGGCGATCGCTCGGCATTCAGGGTCATCCGAGATCCGGTAATCCTTCTTCAGCGCGGGGAGCAACTCATTCACGATCAGACGGGAATAGCGGTCGTCGAGCGCGTTGTACTCGACCCGTCGGTTGGTCGTCCGATCGCCCCAGTCGGAATCCGAGGCCTCCTTCTGCTGCTCGGTGTGTCCGGGGTTGATGAAGACGCCGATGGTCACCGGCATCTCGCGGCGGTAGATCAGGTTGTCGAAGACGGTCGGGATCCGGTAGTCCCCCTTTGGACCGAGGAAGGCGTGGCCGTCCTGGAAGATCATCAGGCAGGCTGGCTTCGTCGGATCGTACTGTGCGGGGATGTAGACCCAGTAATTCCGGGTGGTCCCCGGGTAGACCTCGCTTTTGAGAACGCTCGGCCCGACGACCTTCCCCTTGGGCACCTCGGGATGCGGCTCCGAATCGGGCCCGAGGCGGTAGAGGTTGTCCGGCGGCGCGGCCATCGCGGCCGAGAGTGCCATCGAGAAGACGATCGAACAGGCGGCAAGCAGTCTCATGGCGCGACTCCGAGGGAGGACGATCGGTCCCCGACGGCCGCCACGACCCTGGCCCGTCGAGTTCGGACCGAGGATAACCGGCCGACGATCGTCGGACAACGACCCAGACCTGGCCTCGATCCGGTCGCGGGCGTTAGGATGGTCGGATCGAGGTTTTGCTCCGCGTTTTCCCACGGCGATACGATGACGTCAGACGATCCGATCGACCTGCAAGACCGTCTCGCCGGGACGCTGCTCGGCACGGCACTCGGCGACGCCCTGGGCCTGCCCGCCGAGGGGATGTCGGCGCGGGCGGTCGCGCGCCGGTTCGGCCGGCTCGATCGCTTTCGGTTACTCGGCTCGACCGGTTTTGTCTCCGACGACACCGAGCAATCCGCCCTGGTCGCGCAGGCGATCGCCCGGCATCCCGACGACCTTGACCTCTGCGTCCGTGCCTTTCGGCGCTCTCTGCTCGGCTGGTTCGGGCGGCTCCCTTGGGGCGTCGGGCGGGCGACGATCCTCTCGTGCGCCCGGATCGCGGTCGGGATGCGGCCGAGCGGCGTCCGATCCGCCGGCAACGGCGCCGCGATGCGGGCGGCGATCGTGGGGACATTCTTCCGCGACGAGGCCGAAAAGCGCCTCGCCCTCGGCCGGGCCCTCGCCGAGGTCACCCATCGCGACATCCGCGCGGTCGAGGGCGCGCTTTATGTCGCGGAGGTGGCCGCGGCCTGCGCGCGGCGTCCGAGCGAGGCCGACCCTTTCGCCTCCCAGGACGAGGGCCGGCGGGTCGTGACCGATCCGCAACTCGCCGGCGCGATCGACCGAGCCCGAGAGCTGGCCGAATCTGGGGCGTCGATCGGCGAGGCGGCCGGTGACTGCGGGACGTCGGGGTTCGTCGTCCAGACGCTCGCCTTCGCGACGTTCGCCTTCCTCCGGCATTCCGGCGACCCGTTCGCCACTCTCGTCGATGCGGTCTCGGTGGGCGGCGACAGCGACTCGATCGGTGCGATCCTGGGCGGTTGGCTCGGGGCGCTTCACGGCGAGTCGGGACTGCCGGCCGCCCCGATCGCTCGTCTCCACGATGGGCCGTTCGGGCCGACCCATTTGAGGGCCCTGGCCGGCTGCCTGGCCCGACGTCGCCAGGGGGATGTGTCTGCGGTGCCGGGCTACTCGGCGGCGTCGGCGATGGCGAGGAATTTGATGCTTTATCCGATCATCCTTGGGCACGGGTTCCGCCGGCTCCTGCCGTTCTGAACCCGCGCCCTCGGACGCCCATTTTCCGTTCGATCACCACTGCGAGGAGACCATCGGTCCCTGAGCCGAGACCATCGCCGGAGCCTCGCCACAGTAGGCGCAGCTCTTGCAGCCCTTGCATCCCTTGAGCTTGCACCCCGACTTGTGGTGCAGCCACTTCTTCAGGAAGCACTCCTTCTTGCAGGGCACGGTCGCCTCGCACGACGAGACCGATCCCTGTCCCGAGGGCATCACCACCGAGGCGGCGGCCATCTGCTTGTGCTTCTTCAGCGGGCAGAGCTTGTGAATCTTGCACTTCGCGCCGCAGGGAGACTCACACCCGCCCGAGACGTATCCGCCCTGGGCCGACGGCATCACCACGGACTGGCCCGAGGACTGGAACGAGCCGATCACGCTCGACGGAACCGAGGAGCTTTCAACCGGCCAGGCTGGTCCAGGCGTCGAGGTCACCGTCGGGGACGGGCTGGCGGTCTCGGATGCGGCCGGCTTTGGGGCGGGCTGCGACTCGGGCGTCGAGGACGACGGGGTCGTCGGGCGAGCAGCCGGTGCGGCCGGTGTGGAAGGCGGGGCCGGGACGAGGTCGGGCGATTCCATGCTCGGCGCCGGGCCAGGAACGGCGGTCGGCGGCGGGACGTTATCCTGGCCGAGGCTCGGCATCGTCGCCGGCGCCAGCGGGGGCGCCGGGATGTTGCTGGTGGACGGCGTGTTCTGGAGCGGAGGCGGCATCGCGGCCGGGTTGCGCACCGGAACCGTCGCCGCGTCGACATCCGGCCGATGGCCAGCCAGGTCGACCGTCAGCTCGCGGAGGGTCGAGGAGGCGGGCCGATCGGTGTTCGGGACGTTCGCGGAGGTCGTCTGGATCGGGCGGGCCGCCGAGGGGGCAAGGGCGGGCGAAGGCGTGGCCGTCGCAACGGCGTTGGCCGGCGGGCTCAGCAGGCCGCGGGCGTACCGGGTGGCCGGCGAGCCCAGGTCGTCCGACTCCTCGCTACGGTCGTCCTTGAAGAACCGGCTGACCACCGGAAGGCGGCGGAGCAGGCGGGGCCGACTGTTCGACTCTTCGTTGCTCGCGAGGGTGGTTTCGTCGGTCGAGGCGGCGTGGTCGTCAGCCGAATGGTGCCGCCAGAAGGCCAGCCGAGAGAGTGGGCGGCCCTCGCTATCCTGAGCGCCCGAGGTGGATGGCTGCATCCATCCCAGACGTGGCTGGACCCCGGCGCAACCGGTGAGGCCCAGCAGCAAAATCGTCACGATTGCCGACTCGCGAAGACGCATGGCGTCTCCTCCCGCCTGGTGGTGGTCGATCCGTCGAGCCGAGGGGCACCCGCGCCGCCTGGCCCCGGTTGTCGTTGTCCTAGGGATCGGCCGCCGGGACGGGCCGATCGGACCGATTTGTCGGGCCGGAACCGCGACGACGCGACAGGATCCGACCGTGCAAAAAAAACAGCACGATTGCCGCCCCTGGCACAATGTGAACAATGGGGGAGGACCCGGAGAGTCGTCCCCTTTTCGCAACAGCCGGGCCCGATGGCCGTGGGTCGCCCGAGTCGTGGCGGTCGGCGGCGGGCGGGCCGGCGATCCGATCGAGGCTGGTCGATGATCGATCCTGAAGCCACCCAGCGTTTCATGGCCGCTCCCTGGCTCGGCGAGGTCGACCCCGAGAGCAAGCGGGCCATCCTCGCCGCCCTGGCCGAGTCGCGCGCCGCCACCGGCGCGGTCCTGCTCGAACAGGACCAGCCGAATGACCACCTCTCGTTCCTGATCGAGGGGACCGCCCAGATCGATCGGACCTTCGCGAACGGCCGTCGCGAGGTCATCACGGCGATCACCGCGCCCTCGGTCTTCGGCACAACGTCCTTCTTCCGGCCGGATTCCCCCTCGGTCGCGGTCCGGGCGACGTCCGACGTCTGGTTCCTCACGCTGTATCACCCCGAGCACGAGGCGCTCCGCCGCGAGAACCCAAGAGCCGCCGAGGCGCTGGCGGTCGCGATCCTTCGAGCGCTCTCCGAACGGTTTGACCAGATCGACCGCCTGCTCACCGACTACTTCACCCGCCACCCCAACGAGCCGGCCCGCACCTCGGAATGGGCCAGCTTCCGCGCCCGACTCTTCGACGAGGGCGGAGCCTGATCGAGGGCCTGCATCACTGGGGGTTTCGTGTTCTGCATTCTCGTTGTCGCCGCCAGCAAACCTCTTGGGGCGAGGATAAGGGGGCAGGCGCCGAATCGACACTTGTCGTTGGCATCCACCAAAGGCTCCTGACCCCTTATCCTTTCGCCGACCCCTTATCCTTTCGCCCCTTATCCTCTCGGCCGACCGCTACCTGCGGGCGATCCGGGGTTGAGCGTCCACTATCATCTTCTCGATCGAAGGGAGAGGTATCGTATGGCCACCGCCGAGGCCCTGATGACCGCGCGGGAGTTTGGGCGCCGCTTCGACCCGGGTCATCCGGAAGAACTGGTGCGAGGGAGGATCGTCGCCATGCCGCCTGCTGATCGTCGCCACGGCCGTGTTTGCATGAAGGCGGGTCGGATCATCGATACATTTGCCGAGGAGAACGACCGGGGGCGAGCCATTTCCAACGACTCGGCCATCATCACCGAGCGCGACCCCGACACCGTGCGCGGGGCGGACGTCGCGTATTACAGCTTCGCCCGCCTGCCGAAGGGACCGCTCGCGCCCGGCTACGGGCCCGAGGTCCCCGAGCTGGTCGTCGAGGTCCGGTCGACGCACGACTCGTGGCGGGAGATCCTGGTGAAGGTCACCGAGTACCTGGCAGCCGGCGTGCTGAAGGTGATCGTGCTCGACCCGGAGAAGCGGAAAGCACACATCTACACCGTTGACGACGAGCCGACAACCCTCGGCCCCGACGACGAGCTGACGCTCCCCGGCCTGCTCGACGGCTTCCGCGTCGCGGTGCATCGGTTCTTCGACTGATCCCGGCCGGTTGTGATCGACCTTTGATGAGAGAGCCCGGCGCCGATCGAGCCGGGGTCGAACCGCGAGAGGTCAACGTCCGTCGGCGGTCCGATGATACGGCTTCCCCTCGCGATAGAGCTTCATCCGGGCCTCGGCGTCGGATCGGGCCTTCGAGTCGGCGAAGAGGGCGACGCGAAAAGGGGAACGGACGCGAAAAGGGGGACGTAGTGCGCCGTGAAAAGGTGTAGGTCTTCAGTGGGTGTAACTCCCACCCGGCAACTGGTTCGCTCCAGCCGGTAGCAGTCGGAGCGGCGGTGGAGGTAACGAAGCCGTCGAAGCCTTCGACGCAAAGGGCCGCCCAGGCGGTCCCGCGAGCAGGCAGGCCGCAACGCAAGTGAACATCCGACGATGCCCCGAAAATTTCATCGCGGACGCCGACCCATCTATGTCCTGGGGAAGGCTGTCATCGCTGGCGACAGGTGACCGGCTGGAATACGCCGGCCCACGAGCGATCGGACCCAGCGAGTCCGCCGGGGTACAGGAGACGGCATGCCGGCACACGGAG
>DAIDJI010000330.1 GCA_027451455.1 Planctomycetales bacterium
CTCTCTCGAAGACCGCGGTTCGCACCTTCGCGGCACCGATCGCGATCAACGGTCCGGCGGTTCGCATCTTCTGGACCGCCGGTGCGATCCTCGAGGCCTTTGGCCGCGTCCTCGCGATCGCCGGTGCGATCTCCTCGGCCGGCGATCGGATCTTCGGGGCGCGCAAGGCGATCTCGTGGACCGCCAGTCGACTCGCGGACCCGCTCGATCGCTTCAACGGGGCGTCGATCGCGGTCTCGGGCCTCCTCATGCGACCGTGGACTCGCGCCGGTCCTTCCTTTACCCTTCCGATCGCGTGAAGCTCTTCGCCGCCTTCGAGGAACGCGCGATCGCGGGGCTGCCGCTCGAGCTGGGGGCCCAGATCGTCGGCGGAGGCCGGTTGAGCGGCGCCCGGGGATCGGGTAACGTCGCCGGATCGTCGCTCATCGACCGGCCCGTCGTGGAGTTCCCTGTTGTGACCCAATCCCACGTGCTTTGTCTCCTGGTCTCGACCTGGGCTTTCGCCATCTCGGCAGAGGCCATCGGGGCCGACGAGCCAGGGACGACCCGCGACCGGATCGACGGACTCCTTCGCGCCGAACTGACCCGCGACTGGTATCCCCGGGCGGTCGACCGCGATCGGGGCGGGTTCCATCAGTCGTTCGCCCGCGACTGGTCACCAATCCCCGACCGCGATCGCTTCCTCGTCTACCAGGCGCGCATGACCTGGACGGCCGCCGCCTTCGCCCGGTATGCACCCGATCGCCGCGAAGAATTCGCCGGATACGCCCGACACGGAATCAGCTTCCTCGACGAGGTGATGCGAGACCGAGAGCGCGGAGGCTTCCACTGGATTCTCGACCCAAAGGGCCAGCTCGACCCGAACCTCGGCGACGAGAAACATGCCTACGGGATCTCGTTCGTCATCTACGCCGCCGCCGAAACCCGAGACGTGACCGGCGACGACCGGGCGCTGAAGGTCGCACGCGACGCCTTTGACTGGCTCGACGCCCACGCCCACGACGCGAAAGACGGCGGCTATTTTGAGGCTCTTCGCCGCGACGGAACGCCGATCACCTCTTGGCCGCCCGAAGCCCCGGTCGGACGCCGGACCGATCGCCTCGGGATTTATTACGGCTTCAAGACGATGAATGTCCACATCCACCTCCTGGAAGCGGTTGCGGCACTTGCGCGGGTCGACGACCGGCCGGTGGTGAAGGACCGCCTGCGTGAGTTGCTGGGGATCGTCCGCGACCGGATCGCCGTCGAGCCCGGGGCGTTGAACCTCTACCTGACGCCCGACTGGCGGGCCATCCCGGCGCACGACTCGTTCGGCCACGACATCGAGACTGCCTACCTGCTCGTCGAGGCCGCCGAGACGCTCGGAATCCCCGACGACGCCCGGACGTGGCGCGTCGCCCGGTCGCTGGTCGACCACGCCCTCGACTGGGGCTGGGACGCACAGCACGGCGGGTTCTACGACAAGGGCGAGTCGTTCGGCAACCCGGCGTTCGACCGGACGAAGGTCTGGTGGACCGAGGCGGAGGGCCTCAACGCGCTGCTCGTGATGGATCGCCGGTACGGCCGCGAGACGGGCCGATATCGGGAGGCGTTCCGCCGGCAGTGGGACTTCATCGAGAAGCACCTGCTCGACCCGTCGCACGGCGGCTGGTACGCGCAGACGACCCGCGAGGGACAACTGATCGGCGACGGCCACAAGGCCGACCCCTGGAAGGCGAACTATCACACGTCGCGCGCGATGATGAACGTGGCGAGGCTTCTGGGCCGGGCCGGCGCGGCCGATTGACCGGCCGCGTCGAGGCGGGCCCGCTTCGGGCCGGCAGGAGCGGATCCGGCTGTCCCGGCGTGTTTTTCAGGGCTTATGCGTGGGGCCGCCGGTCGGGGCGGGCACGCCCCTGTCGGTCGCCGGACCGCCGCCGGCCCCGCCGTGAGTGACACCGCCGGCCGCCGTCCCCGAGGTTGCACCCGTGCCAGCGCCCGGCGTCCCCTCCGGCACACCGGTCCCGCTTCGCGGATTTGAGCTGGTGATCCCGGTGCCAGACCCGCCGGCTCCGCCGCCACTGCCTGTCCCCTCATGATCGGAATCACAGCCAACCAGTGGCACGATCAGGCCCAGCAACCCCGAAGCAACCGCCACCCGCAACTGGTGATCCTTGAACATGATCTCTCCTCCTGACTTCGTGTTTCGCTCCGCTCGATCGACCCCGACTTCGGGAACCTTCCCCGAGGGCCGCAATCCGCGCGCCTGATCGTCTGTCTGGAACCGTTGGCAGACCGGCTGTCGACACACCTTCCGGCGGTGCGGCCGACGACCAAAAGCCTGCCAACGAGTCGATGCAAGACGAGTCGCCAATGACCTGGAATCCTGGACCTCCCATCCCCGCCCCTAACGATCAACGGGACTTGCCGGGCGAGTACGACGGCGGATCGCTCGCCGGGAACGATTCCTCCGACGCCTCCTGCACAAGGTCGTCCGTCTCGGTGATTTCGAGGCTTCCTCCACGACCGACCGACGGTCTCGAATCGCCGGATTTTTCCTCGCCCGGTGTCGTCTCCGCCCGGGTTCCTGCCTCGCCGGAGGCGGCCTGTTTTTCCTCTCGCGGTGTCGCCATTTTTGAAAGTCCTCCTGGGTTGATTCGGCGACGGACGGTCCCGCAACTTCGGTGCCCGCTTCACCGCCGGCCCGATTCTCTCGTCAGGGCAAGGCGTCTGAACGTGTCAAAGCGTGTTCCTTTCCGACCCGAATCGGAGTTCGCCAGCGATTTGCTGGTCGATAGCCTCACCGCATGACCCTCGGAGATCGTGGCCGAGGTGATGCGAGGCGACCGGGAGGTGGCCATCCGAGCAGACACTCTCCCTTGACCTCGAAATCGCGGTCGGCCGACGAGAATCCACCCCACCCTCTGGCACCACCGCACCCGTCCGCGCAGAATAGCGCCCGGAATCCCGGAGTTGGCGATCGCGATCGACCTGACCGATTCGAGGAGCGATTTTATGAGAACGCGATTCTCTGTAGCCTCGACGCTGGTTCTGCTGGCGCTCGGGAGTCGGACGGCGACGGCGACGGCCGAGACAGTGCCGGTGGGCGTGGCCGTCGTCGATATCACGCCCGATTACCCGGTTCGGATGACCGGCTACGCCAGCCGGCAAACGGAGTCTGAGGGGATCGAGAGCCGGCTGAAGGCCCGGGCGATCGCGATCGGAGGCGATGAGAACGAGGGACCGGCGGTTCTGGTCGCGATCGACAACTGCGTGATCCGATCGGTCATCGCCGATGAGGTCGCCACCCGGCTGAAGACCCGCGCGAAGCTGAAGCCCGAACGGCTCGCGATCTGCGCGACGCACACGCATTGCGGCCCCGCGCTGTCGGTCGGGCTCCCCTTCATCTTCGGGAAGCCGCTCCCCGCCGACCAGGCCGATCGGCTCGCCCGGTACACCCGAGAACTCGCCGACGGAATCGAGAAGGCGGCCCTTCAGGCGCTCGCCAACCGGCAGCCGGCAACGCTGGCCTGGGGCCGCGGCTCGGCCGGCTTCGCGGCCAATCGTCGTGTCCTGAAAGACGGCAAGTGGGTCGGCTTCGGGGTCAACCCGAATGGGCCGGTCGACCGGAGCCTTCCCGTGCTCACAGCTGTGGACGGTGCGGGCAAGGTCCGCGCCGCGCTCTTTGGCTATGCTTGCCACTGCACGACGCTCGGCGGAGACTTCAACAAGATCTGCGCCGAGTGGGCCGGCTATGCCTGCGACGACGTCGAGCGCGCCTATCCGGGCGCCGTCGCGATCGCGATCATCGGCTGCGGGGCCGACGCGAATCCCGAACCCCGAGGGAAGCTCGACCAGGCCAGGGCTTACGGCGAGGCGGCGGGATCCGAGGTGCGTCGGCTACTCTCCGCGCGGACGGGACTCACCCCCCTGCCCGGCCGGATTGCCTGCCGGGTCCGTCGTCTCGAATTGCCGCTGGAGCCGACACCCAGCCGGGAAGACCTCGTGCGCCTCTCCAGCAAGCCGGCCTCCGAGGGGATGCTGGCGCGGAACTGCCTCGAACGGCTCGACCGCGGCAAGGCGATCCCAACCACGGTTCCATATGTCGTTCAGACCTGGTGCTTCGGCAATGAGATGGCGATGGTCTTTCTCGCGGGCGAGGTGGTCGTCGATTATGCGATCCGGATCGGCTGGGAGACCGACGCGCCCCGGATCTGGACGGTCGGCTATGCCAACGATGTTCCGTGCTACATACCCTCGCGCCGGGTCCTGACCGAAGGCGGCTACGAGGCCGACAGCTCGCTGATCTACTACGGCCACGCCTCGCGGTTCCGGCCGGAGATCGAGGACCGGATCCTCGGTGCCGTGCATGACCTGCTGCCGCCGCCATTCGACAGTCCCCGGCGCTGAGCGTCGCGAGGCTTCTCAGGATCAAGGGTACGCGACACGACGAACGGGCGAGCAGGCCGGAGCTCGTCAGAGCAAACGGGCGCTGGATCGTCTCTCAGCTCGGGTCGGAATCACAGGGCTCGAGCGGCTGGTAGGCGGGCGAGAGGGGGGCGTCGGCGGCGCGCTCGACGGCCATGTAAACCGATCGCCCCAGCCCGCGCTGGCAGACCTCGTAGAGATCGTGGCGGCAGGCGAAGAAGCATCGGATGATCTCCGGGTCCCACTGCTTGCCGGCGCCCTCGCGGAAGATCGCCTCGATCCGGGCCGGCGGGAGAGCGGGACGGTATCGGCGGGCCGACATCATCGCGTCGCAGGAGTCGGCGACGGCGACGATGCGAGCGATCGGCGGGATGGCCTCACCGGCCAGGCCATCGGGGTAGCCGCCGCCGTCGAACCGCTCATGATGGCCTCGGATGCCGGGTCGAAGGTAGGCCAGCCGCGAGACGTTCGCAATGATCCGCTCGCCGATAATCGGGTGCTCGCGGATGTGCTCCTCTTCCTCGGGTGTCAGCGGGCCGGGCTTGCAGAGGACCTCGTCGCGGATGCCGATCTTGCCGACGTCATGCAGCAGGCCGGCCAGGTAGAGGTCGCTGGTCTCACCGCGGGAGAGGCCCATGACCTCGCCGAGCCGGACCGCGATCCGGGCGACCCGCTCGCTGTGGCCGCAGGTATAGGCATCCTTGGCGTCGATGGCCGTCGAGAGGCACTGGACGATGCCGAAGAGGGTCTCCTTCAAGTTCTCGTAAAGGGCGACGTGGCGATCGTGGCCGACCTGGAGCCGCCAGACGACACGGATGATCCGCAGGTCGGAATCGTCCATCGCCTCGTCGTGATCGAGCCCGATGGCGACCAACCAGGTCGCTCCGGTCGGCTCCAGCGGAAGGATCACGGCGGAGGAGGGTTCCGGGCCCGGCGGCAGCTCCATCGAACGATCGGAGCCGCTGGGCTGCCATCGGCCACCCCAGGGAAGACGCGCGGCGAGTTCCAGGGCCACGGCGCGGCACCAACCTGGCGAGGGATGCGGTGAAGAGCCAGCGATCTCCAGGACGCTTCCCGCCGACTGCGCATAGACAAACGCCAGTGCAGCGTGTGTGGAGTCGTAGATGGCGGCCAGGGCCGAGGCCAGACGACGAGAGGTGGCCTGTCCCCCCTCAAGGGCGCTGACGAACCGGTCGAGCGCGAGCCAGGGGGCCTCGCGATCGTCGGCGATCTCGGTGCCCGGTCGGCCGTCGGCTCGGCCGGTCGAGTCTCCGGTCCGCATGGAAAATTCCTTCTAAGGTCCAGGGAGCGACGGCGCCGTCGGTCTCATCCCGCGGTTGACTCGGCCCAACGCGAACCGGCGGCCCCGTCGCCGCAAGCTCCGACGATTGCGGATGCCTCGACAATCCGGCATTGGGTTTTCGATTGAGAGCCATGTCCGTCTCGCTGGCGACTGCTCGATTGTTTGATCATCTCTCTCTACGAAAATCGCGAGGCAGGAGTGACTGACGCACCGATTTCCCACGGGATACCGAAAACGGAAAACCGAGTGGAACCCCCAGAACTATAGCTCCGATTTTGCCGGCTGACCGGCGATTCTCCGTGGCGGGGCAAATGGTGGGTCTGGATGTCCACATTTGGCCGCGGAATGGCCTAGGATTGCATGGCGAGGGTGGGCACCTCGGGGCCCTTGCGATGGACCGACCAGCTTCCTGTCAAGGTACTGGTGTATACCGGGGGTGTCGAAGCCGAACCGATCAGGACCCTCCTGATGAGCGACGATTTCCCCAGATTGGACCGCCCGGCCGAGGCGAAGGGCCCGCACGCCACCCAGGACGGCGTGCCGCCCCGAGGCATTGAGCCGACGGACTACGCCGCACGACTGGCGGCCGGCGCGGCCGGGCCCGTCCCGTTGACTCTCCTTGAGCCGGGCCCGCGTAACTTTTCCGGGTTTGAGGTACCCGCGTATGAGCCGGGTGGCGACGCGGTGGTCCGTGGCTGGGAGCCGCCGGGGCTAAACCGGGCGACACTGGACTGGCCTCCGCATTCCGAG
>DAIDJI010000331.1 GCA_027451455.1 Planctomycetales bacterium
GCATGCGGATCATGCCGACCGAAACGCCGCCCTGAACATCAGGGCTCTCGCCAACCGTAAGCTGGCGATAGAACTGGAAAGCCGCCCGATCCATCGGGCGGTCTAACCGGAAAGCTCCCCGCTTCAGGGGGGGGTTGCTTACGGATCTCAGGTCGGGATGTCCCGCCAGAGGGACTCGGAATTTCGGAACCTCCACTCAATCGAACCACTCATCGGCCGGGTCAAAGGGCGGAACGACGACGTTCAGGAGAGTCATCCGGCCAACCGCACGATGCCGGACGCCGGGCGGGATCAGGACCGCGTGCCCTGGTCCGACCGGCGTGCGCTCTCCGTCCAGTTCGATGGCGGCGCCGGTGTTGCACTCCAGAATGTAATAGATCTCGGTGTGTTCGCGGTGATAGTGAGTTCGGGCGTCGATCTCAATCTCGACGCGATGGACGCTGGCTGGCGCATCGGGGACATCGGCGAAAGCGCGGCGGGCCCAGCCGCACGGGCAGCGGACCGGCTCGATCGCGGAGTAGTCGGCGACGACGGGCGCGGCTCTCTCAGATTTGTCCTCGTCTGTGGCTGGGCTCAAGGAATCATCCTCCTTTTTCCGTATGCTTTGATGGATTACACCCTGGCTCAGGGCAATCGGGACCGTCCGGCCGCTTACGCTCACGGGAAGGCTCCTCACTCGCCGGTAGCCGGCATCGTCCCGCGCGTTTTCGTCGGCGCCAACTCGGTTCCGGAACCTCGTTGGGGTGTATGGCCCCGGAGTTCTCAGGCTCGATCGACCCCAGAAGGACCAGGAAGCCCATCCTTCGGTCGAGAGGGCATCCCACCGATCAGCGAGTCGTTGCGGTTCACCAGCGGACGGGTTAGATTGACCCAGCCGAGATGGTTCATCTTCCCCGCCTTCATAACGATGCGACTCCGCCGAAAGGAGCCCGATCAATGGATCGCCGTGAAGCCCTTGGCTGGCTGTCGGCCGGCGGACTTGGCCTGCTCTCCCCTGCGGCCCGCGCCGCTCAGGAGACCTCCACGGCCGCGACTCGCGGCCTGCCTCCGCTCAAGATCACCGACATCAAAACGATCCTCACGGCCCCCAATCGCATCCGACTGGTGATCGTCAAGGTGATGACCAGCGAGCCAGGCCTTTACGGGATCGGATGCGCGACGTTCACCCAGCGCGCCCGGGTCGTGCAGACGGCCATCGACCAGTATCTGAAGCCCTTTCTCACCGGCCGCGACGTTGATCAGATCGAGGATATCTGGCAATCGTCGTATGTCAGCTCGTACTGGCGGAACGGTCCCGTGCTGTTCAATGCCATGAGCGGTGTCGACATGGCCCTGTGGGACATCAAGGGGAAGCGGGCGAGCATGCCCTTGTATCAGCTACTGGGTGGAAAGTGCCGTTTTGGTGCGGCGCTCTACGCTCACGTGAACGGACGTAGCATCAAGGAGGTCGAGGACAACGCGCGCGCGGCGATGGCCAAGGGATATCGCCACGTCCGGGTCCAGATCGCAATCCCAGGGCTGTCGACCTATGGGACACAGGTCGCCGACGCCAATCAGCCGGCTCGCTATGAGATGTCGAGCCCGACCGAGCCGAAAGAAATCTGGGAGCCAGGGCCGTACCTGCGGACCGTGCCCAGGTTGTTCGAGCACCTGCGAACCACGCTCGGAGAGGAGGTCGAGATGCTGCACGACGTCCACGAGCGGATCACACCGGCGCAGGCCGTCTCGCTCTGCAAGGAGCTGGAGAGATACCACCCCTTCTTCATCGAGGACCCGCTGCCGCCCGAGGAAAAAGACCACTTTCACCTGATTCGACAGCACTCGACCGTCCCGATCGCAATGGGAGAGCTGTTCAACTCGCAGCAGGAATACCTCCCGCTCATCGCCGGCCGATTGATCGACTTCATCCGGATTCACATCTCACAGATCGGCGGCCTGAGCCCGGCGCGGAAGGTGGCCGCGCTCTGCGAGTTCTTCGGCGTGAAGACGGCCTGGCACGGTCCCGGCGATGCCTCACCGGTAGCACACGCGGCGCAACTCGCGCTCGAACTGGCGAGCCCGAATTTCGGCATTCACGAGGGTTACGTCTTCCCGGCCGTAACCCGCGATGTCTTCCCCGGCACGCCCGAGGTCAAGAACGGTTATCTCTACGCGCGTGAGGCGCCAGGCCTCGGCATCGATATCGACGAGAAGCTTGCCGCGAAGTACCCCGTGAGCGACGATCCGCCGTTCGACTTCCGATGGGGAATGACCCGACGGCGCGACGGCACCGTGATCCGACCCTGATTGTCCCTGAAATCGAGGCCAGCCTCAGTACCCATGAACTGGACCCAAAATTATGACCCGCTGGGCTCCTGGCCGCTCTCGGTGATGGTCGCTGCGCTGCCGGTAGCGACCCTCTTCTTCGCGCTGGTGGTGCTCAGGCTGCGGGTCTGGATGGCGGCGATGGCAGGCTGCCTGATCGCGGTTCTGCTGGCGAATCGCGTCTTCGGAATGCCGATGGCCATGGTCGCCTCGGCCGGCGGGATGGGGGTCGTCTTTGGGATGCTCCGGATCGCCTGGATCATCATCACCTCCATCTTCCTGTACAACGTCGCCGTGGAGACCGGTCAATTTGGGGTGATGAAAGAATCGATTGCGGGCCTGTCCAGGGACCGCCGACTCCAGTTGATCCTGATCGCCTTCTGCTTCGGTGCGTTTCTGGAAGGGACAGGCGGCGGCGGTGCGCCGGTGGCCATCGCCGGCTCGTTCCTGATCGGCCTCGGCTTCGACCCGTTCCAGGCGGCGACCCTCTGTCTGCTCGCGAACACGGCTCCTGTCGCCTGGGGCGCCGCCGGGACGCCGATCCGAACGCTGACATCCGTGACAGGACTACCCGAGTCGGCCCTCTCCGCGATGACCGGCCGAATCCTCCCGCCAGTCTCGGCGATCCTGCCGCTCTGGCTGGTCCGAAGCATGGTCGGCTGGCGCGAGACTCGTGAGGTCTGGCCGGCGCTGGTCGTCAGTGGGCTCTCGTTTGCCGGGATGCAATTCTACTGGTCGAACTACCAGGAATCGGGGCTGGTCGACATCGTCGCGGCGCTGGTCTCCCTGCTGGCGATGGTCGGATTCCTGAAAATCTGGCGGCCCAAAACGATTCTTGAGAATCCCGGCACCCCTCCGTCATCAACGAACCCTGATCACTCAATCGGAGCCGTCCTGAAGGGGTGGTCGCCGTTTTTACTGGCCTCGGCGCTGATCTTCGCCACAGCCGATCCCAGGGTGGCCGCATTTCTGAACACGAACGACCTGAAGCGCCCGGTGCCAGGTCTGCACCGGGCCGTATGGCGGGTCCCGCCGGTTGTCTCCGAGCCGACGGCCGAGGACGCGATCGTCGATCTGAATGTGGCCTCGCTCCCCGGGACGGCTGTCCTGATCGGGGGCATTCTGGCGGGGCTGATGCTCGGGATGGCCCCGGCGCGGATCGCCCGGACCTTCGGCCGAACCGTCGTGCAGCTCGGCCCCTCGCTGGTAGCGATCAGCTTCATGGTCGGGCTTGCCTACGTGACCAAGTATTCGGGGATGGACACAGTTCTCGGGTTGAGCCTGACGAGGACCGGCCCGGCCTACCCATTTTTCGGGACGATGATTGGCTGGCTGGGCGTGGCTCTCACGGGGACCGACGCCGGCTCCAACGCGCTGTTCGGCAACCTCCAGCGGGTGACGGCCGAGCGACTGGGACTCGACCCGATCCTGATGGCCTCGGCGAATTCGAGCGGGGGAGTGATGGGGAAGATGATCGACGCGCAATCGATCGTCGTTTCCAGCACGGCGACGCATCAGATCGGCCGCGAGGCGGAAATCTTCCGGTTCGTCCTCTGGCACAGCCTGGCGCTCGCGGCGATCGTCGGCGGGATCGTGACACTCTACGCCTTCGCGATGCCCTGGGTCATCCCCTTGCCACCGGCGGGCTGATAGGTGGCTACCTCAGTTTGAGGACGCCACGTCGCGGGCCATCCCACCCTTGAAGTCCATCCCCACGCCTGACTTACCCGATCTACCTGCACGCCCATGTGTTCGAAAGCGCAAAAAGAGGCATCCGAGATGAAACGTCAACGGATCAAGAAGTCCTGGCACGCCGTCGCCACTTCGATTTTTCTGACCATGGCCGGATACGGCCTCGCAGACGAGCCCCGCGACATTGCGAGTGACACCTGGGTCGCGACCGACGCCATCGGGCGTACTCTTCCCCTGGCCGAGGAGGTCGGTCCGCCCCGCGCCGGCAAGTTTGTCGGAGCCTTCTACTTCCTCTGGCTGGGTGAGTCCGGCGAGGAAGGGCCCTTCGATATCTCCCGAATCCTGGCCCAGGATGCGACCGCCCTCGGCAAGCCAAAAAGTCCGCCCTGGGGACCGATGCTCGCCCCACATCACTGGGGTGAGTCGATCTTCGGATACTACCGAACGAACGACGAGTCCGTCCTGCGGAAGCACGCGCAGATGCTGAGCGACGCAGGCGTTGATATGATTGTTTTCGACGTCACCAACCAGGTCACCTATCCCCGCTCGTGGAAGGCGCTCGGCCGGGTTTTCGAGCAGATGAAGCGCGAGGGCAATCGGGTCCCACAGTTCGCCTTCCTCTGCCCGTTCTGGGAGCCCGGGAAGGTCGTGCGCGAGCTCTGGGACGATCTCTATAGCCGCGATCTCCATCAGGATCTCTGGTTCCGATGGGAGGGGAAGCCGCTGATCCTGGCCGATCCTGATCGGCTCGGCGGCTTGCTGGAACAGGGCCGGCGGGCCTTACCTGTCCGGCTGGAGCCTGGCCATACCCTCGGGCTTACGCTGACGATTGACCGCCCGGTCCGCGCCGTCGCCGCCGCAACTCCGACCTGGGAACATCGCGATTCGGCCGTCACGCTCTCCGTTCGGAAGGGCGATGCCCGAGGCGAGCGAGTTACCTCGCGTCGGTTCGATGCCATCGAGGACAATGCCTGGCTGCGACTGGAGCTGAATCCGCCGCTGCCGCCCGGGACCTATCAACTGGAGATGTCTGACCCACGGGGCCCGGTCGGTTGGTGGAGCGATCCCAAAAGCCGGAAGGCGGGCAAGTCGGGAGAAGCGTTCTCCGACGGTGCGGCGGTCGCGGGCACGCGGACGTTCCGCGTCGAGCCGGTAGACGACCAGTTCGACCGAATTCGAGAGTTCTTCACCTTCCGCAAGCCTCAGCCCGACTACTTCGCCGGTCCGACCGGCCCCCGGCAATGGAGCTGGCTCGAGGTCCACCCGCAGCATGCCTTCTACCGTGAGCCGGGCGTCGCTGAGGAGGTCGCCGTCGGCGTGGCGCAGAATGCAGCCGACGGCAAGCTGAGCGTCTTTACCCACCCCCGTGCCCACGGCCGAAGCTTCCACGATGGCCGAGAGCCCGGACCCGAGGGCCGCGACGGCTCGGGCCGTAACTTCGCCGAGCAATGGCGACGGGCCCTCCAGCTCGACCCGGCGTTCATCTTCGTCACCAACTGGAATGAGTGGATCGCGGGGCGGTTCAGCCCAGCGAACATGCCGCTGCACGGGACCGGGCCGGTGACGTTCGTCGACGAGTTCGACGCCGAGTTCAGCCGCGACGTCGAGCCGATGAAGGGAGGCCACGGCGACAACTACCTCTATCAGATGGCGGCCGGAATCCGCCGCTTCAAGGGAGTGCGCCCGATCCCGAGGGTCGAGCCCCGGCCCATCGCGATCGATGGTCGCCTCGACGACTGGACCGAGGTCCGGCCCGAGTTCCGCGACACCATCGGCGACCCCGTGGACCGCGATCATGCCGGCTGGGGACGACGGCTGCACTACACGAACCGGACGGGCCGGAATGATATCGTCTCAGCGAAGGTCAGCCTCGACGCGCGGTCGGTCTACTTCCTCGCACAGACGAAGGGCGAGCTGACAGCCCCCAACGGGCCGAACTGGATGCTCCTGTTCCTGGACACGGATCACAACCCGAAGACAGGCTGGCTCGGCTACGATTTCGTGGTCAATCGGACGATCCGCGATGCCTCGACGACGACCCTGGAGCGGAACATCGGCGGGAAGTACGAATGGGGCTCGCCGGTCGCCGTCTCGTTCCGGAAGGCTTCCCACGCGATCGAACTGGCGATTCCCCGCGCGGCGCTGGGCATCGACACCCTGCCGGCGACGATCGACTTCAAATGGGCAGACAGCATCCGGCAAACCGGCGAGTGGTCGGACTTCACGCTCAACGGCGACGCCGCGCCCAACGACCGTTACAACTTCCGGGCGCGCCTCGGCGAGGATGGCGGTCGTCGAAAGCTACATGAATGACGGCCGAGGTCGTCAAACGCCAGGGAGGACTGATCGTCAGGCGACCGGGGGCGCCTCGAGGATCTCCCGGACGATGCGGGCCGGGCGGCCATCCGTGAGGCGTTGAGCCCGGCCGTTGGCGTGGTAGGCCAGCCGCTCGTGGTCCAGGCC
>DAIDJI010000332.1 GCA_027451455.1 Planctomycetales bacterium
GACGCGGCCGAGGTAGAGGTGGTCACTGGCCAGTGCATAGAGGATGTAGCGTTCGACGAGGAAGTGTTCGAGAGAGCCGGGCTCGGCGGGATGGGGCGGGCCGCTGGCCTGGGCGCGGATGAGGTACGAGGCGGGCCGGGGATCGGGATGGATTCGGGTGCCGGCATAGAGGATGGGCGCGGAGGGCCCGGCGGAATTCGGTGGGTCGTGCTCCAGGAACATCCGCGCGAAGTGATACGGGAGATGATAGGTTCCTCGGGCGAGGGAGACGGCGATACGGTTGGCGGCGTCGAGGCTGAAGAACCAGACGCCGGGATTGCGGCCCTCGCGGTGGACGTAGGTCCGGACGTTGGTCTCGTGGAAGTTGGAGAGGCCGCGGACGGGTGGAAGACCGACCGGCCGGACACCTTTCATCGTAAAGGGGACCAGGCCGACGTAGGCCGATCTCTCGAACGTGTCGATTTGAAGTCCGGGCGGGACGATTGGGCGAAGGACCTCGGCCGGAACGGGCCAGTGGAGGAATAGAAGGTCGCGCCACTTCATCCAGAGGACCTGAAGGTCGCGGGGCCTTCGGGCTGGCTCGATGCGGTCGATTTCGGGGCGCGGCATGAGCATCGGCCCTCTGCTGGGTTCGCGATCAATAGGCCTCGGAGTTCAGGACCTCGGATCCGGCGGCCGTGCTGAGCATCCTCCAGACCCGGAGTGCGATGGAGTCCTTCACGAAGTGGACGGACCCATCGATGGTCGCGACGTTGACGCCGCCGGGGTGCCGGCTCCGCGCCGCGTACATCTCGGGGAGTGCGGTGGTCGCCGTCGTGCAGGGTGGGTTGGGCGGCCGATTGATGCAATAGATCGGGCTGAAGAGAACGTCGGGGAACGAACTGTTGGGGGTTGAGTAGGCTTCGAAGGTCGCGGCGTCGCCCCACCAGGAGAATCCTCGGAGGTCCTGTCCCTGCCCGACGACCACCTCGGACAGCAACATCGTGTTGCTCAGTCCATCCGTAATCCGGGAGAAGGGAACGGTGGACCGCGCCGGCTGGCCGTAGTCGCCGAGCGGCGAGCCCATGTCGACCAGGGGCGCCCCGAGGAACGAGACTCCCTGATAGTCGGCCTGGAGAACGGTCGTATTGCCAAAGTTCGCCGCATAATTCTGCGAGGTGCAGGCGTAGGTCGTCCCGTTCATAGAGGTGGAGATGGGTGCGTTGGTCAGGTCGCTCGGGCAGGTGTAGAGGGAGAGTCGGTTGGAGGTCACTGAAACGTTGGCGGCGCCGAAGTATCGGAAGTCGAGGTCATAGGCCGGAGGGACGCCGGGCGCATTGATTCCCGAGGAGTTCCAGGCGTTGAAGAGAGGCCCCTGCTCGATCGAGGGGAGGACGTAAACCAGCCAGGTCCCCCAGCAGCACCCCTTTTTGCCGGGTGGGAGGGTTCCGACGGCCTCCTGATAGAGTTGCATCGCCAGTGCGATCTGCCGGAGGTTTCCCTGGCACTGCGCTCGCCGGGCCGATTCGCGCGCCGACTGGACGGCTGGGAGGAGCATTCCGATCAGGGCCCCGATGATCGCGATGACGACCAGTAGCTCGATCAGGGTGAATCCTCGCCGTTGTTGGATCATGGTGGCGATTCCTCGTGGGCCGGTTCGGCCGTTCCCTGAAGTTTGAGCCGCCAGTGGTTTCGGGCGCCGGCGACAACGTTGACCCGGAGCGTGGACTCCGAATTGTAGGCCGGGGGGACGCGCTCGACCATCGGCCGTCGGGTGTTCGGCGTCTGTTGAGGTCGGGGCGGCTCCTGCTCGGCCGAGGCGGAGTAGATCCGGACCCGGTAGGATCCCGGAGTCGGGCCCTGGTCGCGACCGATCGTGAATTCTCCGTGGCGGATCGTGGTCCCGGTGAAGGTTCCGCCCTGCCCGGGGACGAACGGCTCCAGCAGAATCGCGCCGGTGTCGAGCGGGTGCCCGTCCAGCGAAACCGTCCCCGAGATTGCCTGCCGGCCCTCTCGATCCGCCCCTGCGCAGCCGAGGATCGCGATCAGGGCGAGCGCCCCGATGATCGACTTGCCGGTTCGATAGAAAAAACAGGGGATCATAGCGAGAGGATATCTGCCGGTCGGGTTGTCCGGGAAGGTACGGCCGGGAGAAGGCCCGAGCGGATCGGCGCGGGCCGGAAAAAAGTTGAACCCGTGCGGCCCCGATGGTGCAGTTAGGTAATGAGGCGACCGCGAGGGAGGAGCCCCGAGCGATCGCCGAAGGAGACGGCCGAATGATGAAGTCGCCACCCAGACCGACGGACAGGCAACTTCTCGATCACTACGTGAGGCGAGGCGACGCCTCGGCGTTTCACGATCTTGTCCGCCGGCACGGTCCGGCCGTGCATCGGGTCTGCCTTGGCGTTCTGAAGGATGTCCACGAGGCTGAGGATGCGTTCCAGGCCACCTTCATGGTCCTGGCGCGTCGGGCTCCGGAGATCGACGACCCGGAAGCTCTTGGCGGATGGCTGCGTGGAGTGGCGCATCGAGTCGCTATCCGGGAACGTCAGCGCTCGTTCCGTCGCCGGGCGATTGAGAAAGCCGCCAATGAGATCGCCGCGCCGGAGCCCGAGGCGCCCTGGCGGGAGCCGGACGTCGAACTTCGGGAGCTGGTCGGCGAGGAATTGAGTCGGCTGCCGGACGAGTATCGGCGTCCGATCCTGCTGTGCTACCTCGACGGTCTGACGCATGAACAGGCAGCGAACCGGCTCGACTGGCCGGTCGGGACCGTAAAGGTGAGGCTGGTCCGGGGGCGTCGGCTCCTTCGAGAGCGGCTCGACCGGCGCGGGGTTGCTTTAGGTGCGGCCTTGCTGCTCCTCCTCCAGACGGGCCGCCGCGCTCACGCCGTCACTGGGGTACTGGTCGAGGCGACAGTTCGAAAAGTGGCGATGGAGTCGACCAGCCGCGGGGCCGAGATCGCTCGCAAATCTCCGGCCGCTCTCCGGAAGCCCATCGGGCCGGAGGGCTTCGGCCGACTGTTCCGATACCCCGGTCTCTGGGCCGCGGCCGTGATACTGGCACTGGTGCTGGGCTTCTCTGGGCCAGTCGCGCGAGTCCTCGCCGGTCCACCCTCGCCGGAAGTCGACCCGAGTACCGTCCCGCGCAACCTGGCCGATGTCTTGACAGTCGAGTGCCGCTGAGAGCCTGTCCGTCAATCGATTCTAGGTTGATATTCGATTATCTAAGAGTCAATTCCCAGCATATCCTACGAATCGAATTCTTCATCATTTAGCGGATTGCATCGGGTTCCTTGAGGCTGGTTACCGCGTCGGCGGTTCTGGGGCGAGTCGATTCTCGGCTCCACTTTGCCTGTTCAGGCCCAGAGATCGGCAGGGAAGGCTTGCACCTCCCCTGCCCGAGGGGCCTTCGTCTGCGCCTGTTCGCCAATCCGGATGGGACCGTGTTTGGCCTGGGGTTTCTTTTTGATTCATCCGGATCTCCCCGGCTGACCCGGTCCTTCCGACCCTTTCCCCGCAAGGAGAAGCATCGATGAATCTCTCTTTCGAGGTGTCGCCAGGTGAATTGTCGAGTCCGCCTGGAGGTTCGGAGAGACACCCGCGCTCGGACGCCGGGCGCCGCACTTTCCTGCGTCGGGGTGCCGCGGCGTTCGCCGCCGCGACGGCCGCGTTCGCCGGACGCGAGGCGCATGCCACGAACCCGAACTTTCTCCCGAGTCTCTATCCCAACGAGAATGTCCTGGAATTCCAGACGATTCAGGCCGACGAGCAGGCGCACGTGAAGTTCCTCGTCAATGCTTTGGGGGCCAGCGCCCGCCCCATGCCGACCTTCCAGAACCTGGAGATGAACAATCTCCAGCAGTTCGTCCAAAACTCGATGGTCTTCGAGAACACCGGCGTCGGAGCCTACCTCGGCGCCGCGGCTTTTATCGACAACGTACCGTATCTCGTCGCCGCGGCCGGGATCATGGACATCGAGGCCCGGCACGCCGGGTATCTCAATGTTCTGAATAATCGGAAGATGACCCAGAATGTCCTCGGTCAGTCGCCCTCGTTCGAGGTGGCTCTGACCATGCAGCAGGTCGTCGATCTTGTCTCCCCGTACGTCGTCAGCCTCAATGGCGGACCGCCGCTGACGTTCTCAACCATTCCCTCGGCCGAGAACGACATCGCCATTCTGAACTTCGCACTCGCGCTCGAGTACCTCGAGATGACCTTCTACAACATCAACGTGCCGAAGTTCACGGGCTGAGCTTCTCGGGCGACCGGGGCGAGGACGGCGCCTCCCCGACGACTGTGGCGGTTTGCCGCACTCGCCCCGTCGCGCCCCGATCGCGGCCGATCCACATAAGCAGGAGAGACGACCATGATCCGCAGACTACTGATCGGCGGCTGGTTCGCGATAATCGCCACCGCCATGTCCCTGTCCGCGACTTCCGCGCGGGCCCAGTCCTCCGTCGACGAGGCTCAACTGGATACCTTCCTCGGCCTGACCCCTCCGAGCGGCCTGAGCTCCGGCGCCCTGACGGGGCTGGGCAATGGGCCGGTGACCGACGGCTCGGCCATCCTGCAAACCGTCGTGGTGGGAGCTGGCGGCGCGACCCTCAGCTTTCGGGCCGACTTCCTCACCAACGCCCCGCCGCCCGGCGCCAACCCGCTTGCCGCCCTCGATCCCTTCGCCTTTTACACCCAGCCGACCCTCACCGATTTCGCCGACAACTTCACGAATTACACCGGCAGCTCGCTCACCGGACTGATCGCGGCTCCCTCGCAGACAGGCTTCGCCTACCAGACCGGATACACGAGCTATTCGGTGAGCCTCTCGCAGGGCACCTACAATCTGGGCTTCGGGATCGCCGACGTCTCGGGCAACCTGTACAATTCCGCGCTCCTGATCTCCGACCTCTCACTCTCCGCGGGGAGCCTCACGAACGGCTCGTTCGGCAGCGGAGATTTCTCCGGATGGTCGACGATCGGGAACACGAGCGTCGTGACGTCCGACTTCGGGATCGCCCCTCCGAGCGGGCCTTACCAGGCCCTGATCTCGACGGCGAGCGTCCCCGAGCCCTCGTCGCTCGTGCTGATGATCGTCGGCAGCCTGGGAGCCTGCTCCGCAATCCGCCGACATCGATCGTCCTGAACGCGATCGAAACCATCGACGAACCCGGACGGCCGGTGTCACTCTGACATCGGCCGTCCCCTTGCGCGGCGATTTCCTCGGAGAGCGTTTCGAGCCAGATCGCCTCGTCGGCCGCTGGCAGCAACCGGGCCCATCCCGTGCGGAGTCTTGCACGGGAAGATCGGCCTCGGTCGGGTGCGATCGGGTCAGCCGGATCTTCGCCCGGGATCAGATGAGCGTCTCGAGCAGGAGCTTCAGCTTGCGGACCTCGACCTCGCGATCAAACGGGTTGTCGGGGCGGTCGAGGATGGCGACGCTCAGACCTCGGTTGTAGCCGTGGCGCTGGAGCATGGTGACGATTCGGGCGTACTCAACCTGTCCCTGGCCGACGCGGACCTGGAACTCGCCGGGCGCCTGGCCGGTGTCGCGAAGGTGGACGTTCTGCACGTGGGGGAAGAGCGGATCGAAGTCGGACTGCGGCCTCGGGCTCTGGAGGAAGTGGCTGGGGTCGAGCGTCAGGCCGAGACCGGGGAGGGCCGCGAGTAACCTACGGCTCCAGTTCGTCGCGCGCGGTATGACGGATATAGAGGACGTAGACGGTGTCCTCGCCGAGGGTAAATAGAATCCTGTGCTTATGTATCCGCTTACCTCTCCTGCCGTAAAGCAGTTCATGGATGGGCTTGGGGAATCTGTCGCTCTCGGCGGCGAGCGGGCACCGTAAGGGCCGGGTTTGCAGCGAATTGATGGCCTTATGCAGCCCCGTCAGCCATTTGTCGGCGGCGGCGGGCGATACGGCCTCACGTAGCCATTGGGCCTGGCTGCGAATGTCCGCCTTGGCAGTGGCGGCCAGCTCGATGCGATAGGTCATGATCCCTGGGGCAGATTGAGGTCGCGGCGGATCTCGGCGATCGCCTCGGCCAGGGGCTGTGTTCGCCCGACCCGCACATCCTCCAGGCTCTGGCGGATGCCTTCCAGGGTGCGGGCGTCTTCGGCTTCTTCCTGCTGGCGGAGGAGACGGACGCCAGCGGCAATGGCCTCTTCGGGGGAAGTGAAACGTCCGCTTCGCACCTTCGACTGTACGAATTGCTCCAGGTCAGCGGGCAGGTGAGTGTTCATATCGGGCATTTCCTTCGGCTTTTAGCTCGACATCTTATCCGATGCGCGGCCCGGTACGACAAGACGGCGCGGAACCTCCTGGGATTCCTTCATGTGGCATCCACCATGATCCTGTTACGATAACCCGAATCACGCATCTTGCCTAGAAAAGACATACACGCCCTAGATGAGCGTCTCGAGCAGGAGCTTCAGCTTGCGGACCTCGACCTCGCGATCAAACGGGTTGTCGGGGCGGTCGAGG
>DAIDJI010000333.1 GCA_027451455.1 Planctomycetales bacterium
TGGGGTAGATCTTGGCCGGGCCCTTGTCGATGTAGTAAATCCCGTCGTCGACCTTGGCCGGGCCACTAGAACCCATCGCGCTCCCCATCCCCATCGAGCCCATCATCTCGCCTCGCTTACCGCCGCCTCCGCCCATTGAGGCCATCATCGAGGCCATCCCGCCAGCGGCGCCGCCCGCGCCGCCCGCGGCACCGCCGGAGTCGGCACCCGCCTCATCGGCCGCTTTCTGCTGATCGGGCGAGAGGATGTCTTCGGCCTTCTTCAACTCCTCGGCTTTCGCCAGCGAGCGTTGATCCTGGGCCTCGGGATTGCCGACCTCCAGCACGTTGATTTGCTTGACAATCGCCGTGTCCCAGTCCTTCGCCCCCGCCTTCTGGTTGGTCTGGCGGATCACGTCGAGGATCGACCGCTGAATCCAGAGCCGCTGCTGGGCCCACCAGATCTTGCCGAGCGTCGGCAGCTTGGTCCCCTCGACCTTGAACGGTTGGGGCCGGAGCAACACATCCTTCGGAGGTGAGGCCACGATCCCCTTGCCCGTCTCGTAGTCGAACGGGTCGAAGCTCTTGTAGACCATATCCACATACGAGGGATAGAACTGGATATAGTCGTCGATCGCGTAATTGACCCGGCCCGGGTCCACATTCTCGGGCCACTTGGGTCCCCACTTGGCGATCGAGTTCTTGGCGACGTCGGGCCAGGTCTGGAGTGGGGCCTGGCGCTCGTAGAGTTCCTTCCAGGCCTTGTTGACGTCCTTGTCCATGATCGCGGTCTTCTCTTCCACGATCGGCTTGTAGGCTTCCGTCGGCTTCGATTGATCGGTATATGCCTTGACATTCTTCTCGGCCGTCGTGATCTTGCCGATTTCCGTCTGTGCCTTGGCCTTCACGGGCCCGGAGCCCATGAAGTAGGCGACAGAGGCGAACAGGCAGGCGAAGCCGATCGCGATCCAGAAGCGCTGTTTGATGAGCTGTCGCAGGATTTCCTTGACCTGCTCGTTGGCGTCGGTCTTGGCCATGATCCCCTCCCGCAGTCGGCGGTCGTCGGTATCCGATGGGTCGTTCGAGACGTCTCATGAAGGCGATGAGCGGGCCCCGGCACCTCGATGGGCCGGAGCCTGCCCGTGGACGATCCGGATCTCGATTACTTCTTCGCGGGGGCGCCGGGGACCGGTCCACCCGGCACGGGCGTCACGGCACCGGGGACGCCGGCCGCGGTTGGGGACATCTCCTTCTTGATCTCGGTTTCGATCTGCTCGGACTGCTTCCGCGAGGTCGCCTCGAGCTTCGATTCGAGATTCTCACTCCGGACCGCGGGATTCTTCTCCTCGGCCTTCTTCAACTCGGCCCGGGCATCCTCGAGCTTCTTCTCTTCCTCTTCTTTCGTCTTCGGCGCTTCCTCGGCCGAGACGGGCTTGAAGACAAACTGAATGAGGAAGTCGGTCCGGGTGAGGATGGTCATTTTCTGCTTGAGATCCTCCTGCGGACCGCCCATGCCCGGCATGCCGGCCATGCCCGGCATCATCCCGCGCATGCCACCGGAGCCCATCATCATCCCCGGCATGGAGCCCGGGCCGCCAGACATCATCCCGGCCATTCCGGGGGCACCACCCATTCCGGGAGCGCCTCGCCCCCCCATCATCTTGCCCATCATCGCCTGCATCCCGCCCGCGCTGCCGCCGGCGCCACCGGCTGCGCCGCCCTCTTCGGATGCGGGAGCCGCGGCTCGTTCGAGCAACGGAACGGTGCTACTGGCGAGGTTATTGCTGCTCTTCCCCTTTTCCGACGTCCATTCCTTGTCGATGGTCAACCAGGGAATGACGACATGGGTCACGCCCTGGACCCGGAGGCGGGGGTCGTTCAGCCGGCTCAAAACCTTCTCGCTGAGGAACTGGATCGGGCCGAACTCAACCCGTCGTGGGTCGTTCCCGAGATTCCTTTGCTCGCGAGAGGGATAGGGGTTGTAGTGATGGCCGATGATCTGGACGATCCAGCCCTCGCCGTTGGGGGCCGTCCCCGAGTCGACGGGGTGCATCAGGCTCTTGGCATCGGTATCCAACCCGTTGTACCACTCGCCGAGATCGGCCCTCCAGACGGGCTTGATGGCGTCGATGTGGACCTCCAGCTTGTCGATGACTTCCTGGACCGACGGGTTCTGGGGATCGAGCTTGTAATCGCGGACGGGATCCGGGAAGAATCCGCTGATGATTTTGAGGAACTGCGGCCAGAAGGCGCGGTCCTCGGTCCCACTAACGAGCGTCTTCCCCTCCTCGTGCTTCGCGCTCCAGTCGGATTTGGCCTTGCCGAAGGCGTCTTCGATCGACTTGCCACGGGTCGTCGTGGTATCGGCCTGCTTGACGGCGTCCTGGAACGGCAGCGTTGTCACGCTGGCGAGAACCCGATAATCGCCGAGGGTAAAGAGAAATGTCAGGCCGAGCATGATCAGGGCCGAGGCGGCGAGCGCCCACGGCTTCTTCGACCGGATCAGCCGGATCATCTCGATCTCGGGCGGGAGCAGGTTGGTGCTCAGTCCGCCGCGGCCGAGGCCCTGCACGCCCAGACCATAGGCGACTGCGAACGAGGCGAGGTTGTCCTGGAACTGTGGCGAGCCCTTGACCTCGTCGCCCACCATTCGTTCGAAAACCTCCAGCTTCTCGATCTCCTGGTTGAGGTTCTGCTGGAGGAACTTCTGAAGGCCGGGGAGCTTGAAGCCGTTGCCCAGGCCGACAATCTTCCGGATCTTGGCAGTTCGGTTGATGCTGGAATAGAACCCGATCGACCGGTTCACCTCGCTCGCGAAGTCGTTGAAGACGCCTCGCATCGCCGTGAAAATGGCGCGCGGGTCGGGGGCCTTCGTCGCGTTGCGCTTCAGGTGCTCGGCCTTGGCGAAGGTGAGTTTCAGTTCTTTCGTCAGTGCCCGGGTGAAGTGGTTGCCGCCGATCGGGACGTTCCGCTGCCAGATCCGGTTGCCGTCGGTGATGATCAGGTCGGTGTTATCGGCACCGATGTCGAGCAGGACGACCGAGTCCTTCGAGCCGCTCCCCTTGACCTGGTCGAATGCGATATAGTTGTACAGAGCGATCGGGCTCATCTGAACAATGTCGACCTCAATCCCGGCGACGGTCAGCGGCAGGATGGCCCGGTTGATCTGGTCGCGCTTCATCGCGAAGAGGCCGACCTCAGCCATCGTGAAATCGTCGTCGTCACCGTCTTCGTCGCCACCGATCTGCTGGTAGGCCCAGACGACCTCGTCGAGCTGGAAGGGAATTTGCTGCTTGGCCTCGTACTTGACGATGTCGGGGATGCGCTTTTTCTCGACCGGCGGGAGCTTGATGAACTTCACCAGGCCGGACTGTCCCGGAACAGCGATGGCGACCTTGCAACCCTTCAGATCGTTGCGATCCGTGAAGGTGGCGAGAGCCTCGCGGACCAGCTCGTCGGGGTCGGCGTCGGGCTGGCTGAGGATCTTGGGATACTCGATGAAGTCGAAGGCCTCGGCCACGACCTGTTCGGGCGTCTCGCCCGGGACGAGCTTGAGCGCCTTCAAGGCGGCCTGGCCGATGTCGATCGCCCATACAGCCTGGATCTTGGCCATACGATCAGACTCCTTCCGGACAGCCAGGCGGATTAACCGCACCGGCCCGGGGGTCGAGAGTTCGAGTGTCGTGCCGTCGAGGTTTCGTTGCGATTGGCCGGGATCGGCCGGGGGCCGGCGAACCCGCCCCCCGATGTCGTCATAGAAGTCTAACAGATCCCGGACGTCCAGGGCGAGAGCGTAGGTGCAGAACCTCCCGCCGAGGCAGGACAACCGCGGAAGTCCCTACCAGGGCGCCGGATCGGAACCTCACCAGCTCCATTCTGTTTGATGAATGGGCTCTCGAAAAGTTCCGGGGTCCCGTCGTTTCCCCACTCCAGGATTTCGGAGGGTTGCGACAGTCGGATTCGATGATCGCGATCCGTCTGCGCGCGCTAACGCGAGCGACCGCCTCGGAAGTGCGATCGCTCGCGTGGTTTAAGTCGGTAGAGGGTGCGCGCTCGAGCTCAACCCTGAGGCGGGGGGCCAGGCGGTCCCCCCGAGGGCGGCCCGCCTGGGGGAGGGCCACCACCTTGCGGTCCACGACCACCTCCCCGCATCCGACGATGTTCGCGATGGCATTGCATGCACGAATTGGATAGCCCGTCCGCGGCAGTGAGGGCTTCCGCCTTCTGCTTTCCCTGCACGGCCTTCAGAAGGTTAGCGGCCGTATCGTGGAAAGCGGTGCATTGTTCCGTCCAGCTCTCCCGGCTCCCGCGAGGTGGATCATACTTCACCAGTTCGGAGGTCAGCTCCAGGTAACGGGCCGAGTCCTTCTGGAGTTGTGCCCAGTCGGGCGTCGCGGACCCGAGTCCCTCCTTGACGGATTTCGTCAGACCGCCGGGGTGGCGATCGTCGAGTTGTTTCATGATCCCGTGGATCGGCCGCGACCCACCGGCGTTGGGCCCTTCCTTGCCCGCGAGGGGTGGCGGGGCATTCACTCCGTTCGCCGCCTCGACCTCGTTGGGATTCTGGGCGGGGTCGCACCCGGCGATCCCAAGCAGCAGGGCGCCCAGGGTGGATCCGATTCGATAGGACCAACTCTTTCCATTCATGCGTGGGGATCTCCGGCGGGATGCAGGACAAACATCGCCCCGTCGTCGAGGCTTGCTCCTAGAAAGAAACGCAATCGACCGGGGCGCGGAGACATCCCGATCCGGAGCGGTCTTCCGGCCTCGTCGTTCGAGATCCATAATAGTTGTCTCTTCAACTTCGCCTCTCCGTTTCTCAAGACAGGGGATGCCTGAGTCCCCGGCCCAGGACGGCACGTGATGGACGAGACCGCAGAAGTCCAGGCGTTGCTGGACCGGCTCCAGGGTGGCGACCAGGGGGCGCTCGGTGAGCTCTTTTCCCGGTATCGAGAGCGGCTGGCGCGGATGATCCAGTTCCGGCTAGACGGGCGGCTGAAAGGGCGGATCGCGACCTCCGACGTCCTCCAGGAGGCTTACATCGACGCCCTCAAGCGGTTGCCGCATTTCCAGACGGTTCCGGACATGCCGTTTTTGATCTGGCTCCGATGGGTGACCATGCAACGGCTGGTTGAGGTCCATCGCCAGCACCTGGGCGCCCAGATGCGCGACGCTGGCCGAGAAGTCGCCCTCCGGCCCGGGGGCGCGCTCTCGGCCAGCTCGGAGAAAATCGCCGACTTTATTGGCGACCTGACCTCGCCAAGCCGGGCCGCCGAGCGGGCTGAGGCGATGGACCAACTTCGCGAGGCGCTCGAAGGACTCGATCCGACCGACCGCGAGGTGCTCGCTCTCCGCCATTTCGAGGAGCTGACCAACCAGGAAGCGGCCGCCGTTCTGGGAATCCAGCCGGCCGCAGCCAGCAAGCGATACGTCCGGGCGCTTGAACGGCTCAAGGGTGCGCTCGAGCGACTCCAGGGGAGCGAGGAATGACCATTCCAGCCCAGGGCGACGAACTGGACCAGACTTCCGAGCACCTGGCGTCCGATCCGAGCGAGGTCCTCGATCGACTCGCCGAGGAGTTCGCCGCCCGGTTCCGTAGGGGAGAAACGCCTACTGTCAACGAGTACGTAAACCGGTATCCCGACCACGCAACCCGGATTCGGGAACTGCTCCCCTCGGTCGCCATGATGGAGGGTTTCAAGCGCCAGGTCCGGGCGTCCTCGGTCGCCGAGAGCGATCTCCACGACCCGGCGCCCGAGCGTCTGGGCGAGTACCGGATCGTTCGCGAGCTTGGCCGGGGCGGCATGGGGATCGTCTACGAAGCCTACCAGGAGACGCTCGACCGACACGTCGCGCTGAAGGTCATCCCCCGGCACGGAATGCTCGACGCCCGCCGTCGCCGCCGATTTCAACGCGAGGCGATGGCGGTCGCCCAGCTCCACCACACCAACATCGTCCCGATCTTCCAGGCCGGCGAGCACGACGGTCTCCCCTTCTACGCGATGCAGTACATCCGAGGCGAGGGGCTCGACCGGATGCTCGACCGGTGGCGGCGCCCGAACGCCGATCATCCGGGAGGCACCGAACATTGGCGATTTGTCGCCGGCGTTGGGATGCAGGCGGCCGAGGCACTCCAGTATGCCCACGGCCAGGGCATCCTGCACCGCGACATCAAGCCGGCAAATATCCTCATCGATGAGCAGGGGGTCGCCTGGATCACGGACTTCGGGCTCGCGAAGCTGGTCGGGCGCGAGGACCTGACCAACTCGGGCGACGTCGTTGGCACGCTCCGGTACATGGCCCCTGAGGTCCTCAGCGGCCGAACCGATCGCTCGGGCGACATCTACAGCCTCGGCCTGACACTCTACGAGTTGCTCACGCTCCGTCCTCCCTTCGGCGACCTCAGCCCCAGCGAGTTGCTCCGGTGCGTGACCGAGGAGCAGCCAATCCGCCCGAGGCAGCTT
>DAIDJI010000334.1 GCA_027451455.1 Planctomycetales bacterium
TTCGACCCGGTTGAGACGTCGCCGGTGATGTCGCCGAACATGTTCGCCGTGATTACGCCCACGAACTGATATTGTTCGAGGAGGAAGTCGCGAAGATCGACCACGCCATAATCGCCCACATCGCCCGGCAGGACATTGAGAGTCCCGCTCATGGTCGAGATGTCGGCATTCCCGATGGTGATGGTCAGCCGATCGGCCACACGGACCGGATTGGCCAGGGTGATCGTGTAGGTGTCGCCACTGCCCGCGACTGTGACGGGCCCGTAGCTCGCGCCCACCGCACTGCCGACAGTGATGTCCGATGCCAAGAGTGGAGCGGGACCGTTGAGTGTGATGGTGAACGAGTCGATGCCCAGCCAGGGCACATCGTTCTTGCGTCCGCTCGGCAGAAGGGACCCGTTAGGCGAGGTGGGGAGACTCAGCACCGCGGTGCCGTAGGTGCCCCATTGCACGGAGATGGCGTTAAGACTCGCCTCGTTGAACAGATGGAAGACGGCCGACGAGGCGGCCCCGGCGGTGCTGGCGGTTACCGTGTAGCCTCCGGAGAAATTATTGGCCGTAGCGGTCACGCTTGCCTGTCCCGACGCATTGATCGTCACCGCCGACCCGCTCAGCGTGGCCGAAGGCCCGCTGGTCGGCGCAGCGAAGGTGATCAGGCCGCCCGTGACCGGGTCGTTGGCATTGGTCGGCGAGATGGTGACTTCCAGCGAATTGGGGAAGGCCGTGCCCGGGAGGGTGGTTTGATTGTCGCCGGTGGTGACGGAGAGTGTATACCCCTGCTCCTGCACCGCGCCGATGTCGATGGTGGTCGAGCGAGACAATCCCCGCTGATCGGTCGTGATCGGGGTGGTGGTGCCGGGGTAGTTGGCCTGGATACCGGCCCCGATGGCGGGGCTGCCGGGGAGGAGGGCCATGGTCTGGGTCGGCCCGCCGTAGTTCCCGAGCGGAGCGAGCAGGGGATCGATCGGGCTCGTGCTGTTGCCGACCAGATTGTGATTCCCGTCGGTGCTACTGAGCACGGTCTGACCGGTGCCATCGCCGATCAGGTTGTAGGAGCCCGAAAGCGTGCCCTGATGATTATCGATGTCAGCACCACCGACCTGCTTCGCGACGATGGTATCCGTCAGGGATAGGGAACCGGAGTTGTAGATTCCGCCACCAAAGCTTCCCGAGTTGCCACTGACCGTCACGCCGACCAGAGTCGCCGAGGCCGAGGTAAGGTTATCAAGCCCACCGCCGAGGTTCGCGGTGTTACCGCTCAGAGTGACATTGCTGAGAGACAGCGTGCCCAGGTTGCCCACAGCGCCGCCGCCGGAAGTCGCGCTGTTACCGGACAGAGTGACATCGGTGAGAGACAACGTGCCGGCGTTACCGACACCGCCACCAAACCTCGCCTGACCGCCGGTGATCGTCAGGCCGGAAATCGAGGCGTTCACTCCGCTATCGATGGTGAAAACCTGGCTTGTGTTGTTTCCGCTGACCGTCAGGGCCGCGGTCGGACCGGTGATGGTCTGCGAGGGGCTGCCGCCGACGGCGCTGAGCACCAGCGGCCCATTCGCCAGGGTGATCGTCTGCGGAGTACCGAAGACCGTCGGGTCGAACGTCACCGTGGTTGCAGTCGCCATCGTTCCGGCAACGTTGACGGCCCCGCGGAGGTCGTAATGGCCGGGTGAGGCGCCGGAGTCGCCTGCGTTCGAGACGACGAGCGTGGCTGCGGCCTGGGTCTGGAAGGCCCCGATATCCACCGAACTGCCCCGCGCGAAGCCGCGCTGGTCGGTACTCAACCCGCTAGCCGCACCAGCGCCGATGGCGGGGCTGCCGGGGAGGAGGGCCATGGTCTGGGTCGGCCCGCCGTAGTCGCCCAGCGGAGTGAGCTTGGCGTCGATCGCTGACGTCCCGCTCCCGCCAACGATGTTCCCGTTGACGCCATTCTGAAGAGTGGGGGAATAAAAACTGCTGCCGTCGCCGATGAGATTATTCGCACTCGGTCCCGAAATTTCGATATTCTTGACACCGAGGTCTCCGCCGCTAAGCTGCTTGGCGATGATCGTGTCGTTCAGCGTAATCGAGCTGTAATTATTGACGGACGCACCGCCCAGGCCGTTGGTCTTCGAGGCGGAGTTGCCCGAGATCGTGCAATCCACGAGGTTGGCAGAGCTATATGGGGAAGAACCCTTCTGGGTATTGAGGTAGAGCGCGCCTCCGTCGTAGGCTGAGTTGCCCGCGAAGGTATCGTTGTTTAGGTATACCGACGCCTTCAACTCGTAGAGGCCGCCACCGACGCCACTCGCGGTGTTCCCCGTGACGGTGGAATTCGAGAGAGTCAGCGTTCCCTGATTGTTAATACCGGCGCCGTTGGCCGCCTTGCCGCCGGTGATGGTCAGGCCGGTGATCGAGGCCGTGACGCCTGGTTCGATCTTGAAGACGCTGCTTGCACCGCCGCCGCTGATGGTCAGCCCGGCGGCTGGTCCATCGATCGTTACATTGGGCGTGCTTACGTTGATATCAAGTGCGCCCTGGGTGAGCGTGATCGTCTGGGCGGTGCCGAACACGGACGAATCGAAGGTGATCATCGCTCCGTTCGTGTCTGAGGCGATGGCCTGCCGAAGGCTCGTCTCCCCCGGAATTTGGGTGACCGGATCCATCGCGGTGTTGACGACGATCGGGGGGGGTGGAGCGATGGTCGACAGCAACTGCCGCTCTTCAAGCGGCAGCACCGACGGCCGAAGCCGATGACGTCCGCGACGTCCAGAACTCTCGCCCCCCAGGCTTGCCTTCCAACCCGGGCGATTCGTCCGCTCGTTGTTGTGTTTCATTGGCTGCTCATCCAGTAAGGTAAGCCACATCTCATCCGGGAGCACGACCTTGCCGCCGAATGAAATCGGGGGAGAAAGAAGCTCTGGCTCGGATGACCTCACCCTCGGCGGGAGGCCCGTCTCATCCTCGATCCGACACCGCATCCAACCAACAAAAGCCGCATTCAATGCATGCAAGAGGTGTCGCGCGATAGGGGGCATACCAATGCCCACAAATCGATGGAGGAGTCTAATTCGTCCTGAGCGGCTCAGGCAAGAGGATGTTCCGAATTTTTGTCAGGTGTTTCGCAAAATCAACACGCCCCTGTCGAACTTAAATCGACGAAACTTACCTGACTCAAGGCGGCTGGCACATAAAGAATGCGAAGGTTGGCTTTTAAGACGAAGGGAGGACAGCAGGCCAGATTCCGATGCCTGGAAAAGATCTGTGTGACCGAAGCGGGATTAGGCCACGTGAGGGCGGTGGCCGGTTGGGGGTAAGGAGACCTGGAAAGTCCTGGTCAAGTAAGGTCAATGTGAGGGGCTGGCGGGACGGAATGCAGGCCGGGAGTGGGCACGACCTCCGCGAGGAGTCCCAGCAATCTTTGGCGGAAGATGGGGAGAGCCAGGCCCTCGGCGCGTCGGCGCGCCATTGACGGATCGTACGGGAGGCCGTCGTGCTCCCAGGCGTCGAGGGCCGCGATCAGTGACTCGGTAGTCGGTTCGGCGTAAGTCCTGCCGACGGAGTGGTCGACGGTCTCGGCGACGCCCCCTCGCCC
Organism: Planctomycetales bacterium; assembly: GCA_027451455.1. GTDB lineage: Bacteria > Planctomycetota > Planctomycetia > Isosphaerales > Isosphaeraceae > JAKAUH01. The sequence goes on from DAIDJI010000334.1 coordinate 3,575, forward strand.
GAGTGCGATAACAGGAGCGCCGCAGGCCATCGCCTCGATCGGGACGATTCCGAAATCCTCTTCGCCCGGAAAGAGGAGGGCGCGGCAGGCCCGGTAGTGCGATCGGATCACGTCGTCGGGCTGCCAGCCGAGGAATCGGACCGTCGGACCGGCAATCGCTTCGAGCCGTGCTCGTTCGGGACCCTCCCCGATGACAATCAGCCGACGGCCGGTTACCGAGCAGGCGGCGACAGCCTGGTCGATCCGCTTGTATGGGACCAGTGCCGAGACGACGAGATAGGCCTCGTCTCTCGGGCGGGCGTCGGGGTCGGGGGTGTAGAAGTCGGCGTCGACCGGCGGCTGGATCACCCGGCTCTCGCGTCGGTAGCAGCGGGCGATCCGGTCGCGGACGGTCTCAGAGATGGCGACGAAGTGGGTCACCCGCCCGGAGGTGCGCCGGTCCCATCGACGAAGTCTCGACAGGAGCATCCGCGCCGCTGCTTTTCGGATGGGGCGATTCGACCATCCTTCCAGGTAGGTCTCGCGAGCCGCCCAGGCATATCGCATCGGCGTGAAGCAGTAGCAGACGTGCGGGACGCCCGGCGGCGGCACCACCGCCTTCGCCACGCAATGGCTGAGGCTGACAACGAGGTCGACGTCGCCCGGGCGCCAGGAGCGTGCCGCCATCGGCATGATCGGGAGCAGGTGGCGATAGTTGCGGAAGACGCCGGGAATGTGCTGGAGCGGTGAGGTCCTGATCCGCATCGCCTCGATCGCCGGGCTCAGGGCTCCCTTGCGGTGGATCAGAGTGTAGAGAGTCGCCTCGGGGAAGGCACGGCAAAGCACCTCCAGGCACTTCTCGCCGCCCCGCATCCCGGTCAGCCAGTCGTGGACCAGCGCGACCCGAAGGCCCGAGAGGTCCGGTCCTGCGCCGGTCCGGTCGATGATTGTCCTTGTCGCCGCCTCGCGAAGGCGCGGGCTGGTAACCTGCTCTCGAATCCTGGCTTCCATGCCGGCCTCCCGATTCGTCGTTCAGAGAGAACGGGGCATCTCAGCCGGCTCGATCGCGAAGGTGCGGACCCACGTCCCATGGTCCTCCAAGCGGGAACGTACAACACTCTGCCCGATCGGGCAAGACGGGTTGGTCTGAGACCTGGGCGAGGATGCTCGGGGTGCGGCGTCGTGGCAATCGATCTCGCATCCCTATCCTCTTCATCAGGCCGAGCATCTTGAACCAGCGAAAGACTTTGCAGGGCCGAGAGCGGTGATTGGCGGGTTCTCCGGGGCGTGATAGGATAAAGCGAACGGGATGTTCGATCAGCTGTCCCTTGATTGCCAGGATTCCGCCATGCCAGCCCCTACCGCGCTCCGCCCGAAGAGGTCGATGAGTTCGCCTCGGGTCTGGACCCTTTCCGAACTCCACGGGAAGTTCGGCCCGATCGCCTTCGACCGCATTCGCCAGGCTCCGCTCTCCGGTTGCGGGCGCATGGCCGATGCCGTGCGGATTCCCGATCAGGAGGATCGGCTCTACGAGTTGTCCGGCGTGCCGGGCCCGCCGGCAGTCGGTAAGGTGAAGCAGCCGGGAGACCTGCCATCGGGTAAGAAAGGTGGTCGTCGCAGTCGTTAGAACGTGCGATTGTTTCCACTTTACGAACGCCGGGGAGCCCGCAGCCATCATGTCGACGACGCCCGCCCGGTATCGACTGGTGATCTTCGAACCCGTTGCCGATCCTCAGCCGGTTCGCGACCTATTTTGCCGCGTGACTGGGATTCACCCAACCGATGCGATGCAGTGGATCGCCCGGGCGCCGGGGCCCTGGCCGAAGACGCTCGAGGAGGGGCAAGTTCGCCAGATCCTCGACGGCCTTTACGATCTGGGCGTCCCGGCCGAGGCCTGGCGATCCGACCTTTTCCCCGAGCTGACCCCGGCCCGGACGCTCCACCGCGCCTCCTGCCTCGCCGATGGGTTTCGGGCCGAGGGGCTACGGGGGGAGCCAACTCACTGGGCCCCCTGGGACCGAGTCGAGCTGATTTGCGCGGGCCGGATCGTCCGGGACGACGAATTCCGGAACGTCTACGCCCCCGAATGGCCGTCGACGGTCGTCTCGGGGCTCCGGGCGCTGGTCTTGATGAAGCCAAGGCCGATCAACCGGCGGACCCGGGCCAGCCGGATCCCGCGCGACCCTCTTGGCGAGGTCATCATCGTTCGCCGCGACCCTCGGCTGGCGTTTCGGATCATCGAGAATCAGATGAATTATGCTTACCTCGGGAAGCGACTGAGCCACTCGGCCGCCGAGAACTTCCCGATCTTCGTCGCCGACCTTTGCGCGCGCGCCGATGCGGCCTACATCACTCCCTCAACCCGATCGATGCTCGCGAAGGGTGATCCGTCGGAGTACGAGTTCCCCAGCTCGCCGGCTCTGATGGACTACGCGACTCACCGCCTGCTCTGGAGCTGGTATCGCCGCGATCGAGAGGCTGAGGTCGGCGAGGTTCCGATTCAGGACCTCGACGAGCCGGCCCCTGGCGCCTGGGACACCAGCGATGACATGCCGACCTACGGAAACGAGCCAGGCGGTGGGCCTGCGCCGGATGATCCAGGATCGGCTTGAATTCAGCAGTCGGTCAGGCCAATGCCGGCGCCTCGGTCCGGATGCTGGCCCCCCAGCTTGGCCCTTTGAAAGTGAGCGCGGGATCGCTCGCCTCCTGGAGTGCGGCGTCCTCTCCATCTGGTCCAGAGTCCTCTCTCAATGGCCCTTCAAGGGATTGTCGATTCCAATTCAGGGTCTGGGAATGGTAGGCTAACATTCCGCCAAACCCTCCCCGATCCGCGAGGCCCCCACGTTGCGACAGATCGGAACTCTCCCTCGAAATCTCGAC
>DAIDJI010000335.1 GCA_027451455.1 Planctomycetales bacterium
CGCCGAGCCTCCGGCGACCGCCACGACGACGCAACCCTGAAGACCGGCAAGTTCCGGGTGGACCGAACGCCGCACCCCGGCGTAAAGCCCACCGGCTTGCCCTCCCAGGGCCGTTTCCTTCGCGGACCGCCCGAGAATTGGGGACGGGCTCCAGAGCGCAGCGCTGGGGCCCGTCCCCGTTTCGTGGGCTGGTGCAATGCTGGTCCTGCTTGCGGTCGAGCGAAGGGAGATAGGCACCGGTCGCGGACGACCGGAGCCTGTCCCCGTGGACCCGTCCACGGTGAAAAGGAAGCGGCCCTGGCCTGTCCCCCTCTTTCTCCTGTCCTGTTCTAGGCTTGAGATGATAGTCGTCCCGGACTGCGAGCGCCCGGGTGCCCCAATCTCATGCGCCTCGCGAACCCGGCGGCAGGAGCGAGACATCATGGATCATCGCAGGCGAAGGCATCACTTCATCCCGGGCGGCATCCAGCCGATGGAGGCCCGCCTCGTGCCCAGCTCGATTGGTCTGGCGCATGCGTCACCGGCGACCGCCGAGCTCGGGCATCCGACGGCCTCGATGATCCGGGACGTGGTCGCACCAACCGTCCATCGATGGTCCTGGTTCGCCGGCACGTACTGGTACGTCCCGCCGCAGAACCTGACCGCCACCGTCTTCTACAGCCAGTCGAACACGATCCTGCCCGTGAGCGACCAGACCGTCTTCCAGATCACCGGCTATCGGAGCGGATACTTCTGGGGGAAGTCCGTCACCCAGATCGGGACCTCGTCCCCATCGGGGACCTCGATGGTCGGCTCGGTCACGCCGGAGGGCCGAGTTCTACTCACCTTCACGACGACGAGCCAGGGCGGGAGCCCGACCGTCACCGAGGGATTCGGCCAGATGCGCCGGAAGTTCGGACAGTGGACGATGGAGAACCAGATGTTCACGGCGCCCGGATCGTCGGTGCAGCTCGGCCACTGGGCCTACATGGTGACGACGCGACCAGGCCGGCCGAGCTGGGATTCCCTGCCGGGGGTGGGTGTCTCGGTGCCCACCTTCCTCGGCGAGGTCAGCAGCTCGGCCCCTCGGCCTGTCCCGGCCTGATCGGGGCGGATCAGTAGGCCGGCATGCTTGGGTCGACGTCCTTGATCCAGGCGAGGATGCCGCCCTTGAGGTTTGTCAGATGGGTGAAGCCGGCCGATCGAAGCAGTTCGATCGCCTTCGCCGAGCGGACTCCGCTCCGGCAATGCACGACCATCGGCTTCGAGCGATCGAGCTCGTCGAGACGATTCGGCAACTCGGGGAGCGGGATCACGGTTGTCCCTGCGATCCGGCAGATGGCGATCTCCTCCGGGTTGCGGACATCAAGGATGAATGGGCGATCGCCGCGGTCGATCCTTGCCTTGAGTTCGATCGGCGTGATCTCGCCGTCGGCCGACGGGGCGGCCGGGGGCTCGGGCTCGGCCCCCCGGAGGCCGCAGAATTCCTGGTAGTCGATCAGCTCGCGGATCGTCGGGTTCGGGCCGCAGATCGGGCACTTCGGGTTCTTGCGGACCTTCATCTCCCGGAAGCTCATGTCGAGCGCATCGTAGAGCAGAAGCCGGCCGAGCAGCGGGTTGCCCTGACCGAGGATCAGCTTGACGGTCTCGGTCGCCTGCACGACGCCGATCAGCCCTGGCAGGATGCCCAGCACGCCTCCCTCGGCACAGTTCGGGACCAGGCCCGGCGGCGGCGGCTCGGGGTAGAGGCACCGGTAGCAGGGGCCGTGCGGCGGGTAGAAGACCGTCGCCTGGCCGTCGAACCGGAAGATCGACCCGTAGACGTTCGGCTTCCCCAGAAGGACGCAGGCGTCATTCACCAGGTATCGCGTCGGGAAGTTGTCGGTGCCGTCGACGATCACGTCGTACCCAGCGAACATCTCCAGCGCGTTCGAGCTGTCGACCGAGGTCTCGTGCCGGACGACCTGTAGGTCGGGGTTGAGCGCCTTGAGCTTTTCCTCGGCACTGTCGATCTTGGGACGGCCGACGTCGCCGGTGAAGTGGATAATCTGGCGCTGGAGGTTTGAGACGTCGACGACGTCGAAGTCCACCAGGCCGATCGTCCCGACGCCCGCCGCGGCCAGGTAGAGGGTCAGGGGCGAGCCCAGGCCACCGGTCCCGATGCAGAGGACCTTCGCGGCCTTCAGCCGCTTCTGGCCGTCCATCGCGACCTCGGGCATGATGAGGTGCCGGGCGTATCGCTGGATTTCCGCCGGGGTGAGAGTCGCCGATTGAGCGCGGTCGCCGACGAGGTCAGGCAAACTCATATATCATCTCTTACAAAAAGGATGGGTCGTTGTGGATAGCGGTCGACCATTCTAACAGGAGAGTCGAGTCAACCGGGCCACTTGCCGAGCGGGCAGGACTCGTGCAGGAGCCGGGACTTGGCGGCGGTGAAGCAGCCACAAACCTTGCAACGGACGCCCGTGTGGTACTCGCACGAGGTGCAGGTCTCGATCCGACGGCGCTGGAGTTCGGTCGGGGTCGTCTTGAAGCCGGAACCGGCGAACTGTCCGGCGGAGCGTGCGGCCGAGAGGGCCATCCGTAGCAAGCCGGGTCCGGTCGTTCCCTGAGGAGGTGACGACGGTGCCTTGGCGGCGGCAGGGGCGGGGACGGCCGCCATCGCGCCGGCGACGAGTGAGCCGCCGAGGAAATCGCCTGGGCCCGTCGGAGCGGGGAGCGGAGGGCCCTCAAAAAGCCCCATCCGATACTTCTGGAGATAGACCCCGTAGGCGGCGGCCTGTGGCTTTCCGAGCGTGGTGAACAGAGTCACGGCCTCCTGGCCGCGGGCGATGGCATCGTCGCGCTGGTTGAGTTCGGCGAGCTGAATGGCCTGAAGCCAGAGGAGGTTGGCCTCCTGGTGTCGGTCGCCGACGCGACGAGTCAGCGCCAGGGCCCGTTCGAACCAGTTGAGGGCGCCGCGGGGGTCGCCGGTGGCCGAGGCGACGAGACCGAGCCGCTCGGCGACAAGCTTCTCGGCCGGGAGATCGCCGGCGGTCCGGGCTCTCGCCATTTCCTGCTCCAGAAGCGGTCGTGCCCGGCCGGGCTGCTGGACGTAGAGCAGGGCGAGCGCCAGGTTCGAGGCGATGTCGCCGGCTCGGGAGGCATCGCCGAGTGGCCCGGCCATCGTGAGGGCCTGCTCGAGCAAGCCGACGGCGTCGCGCGGGCGTCCCTCGTTGAGCAGAATCACGCCCAGGTCGGCCATTGCGGTGGCCTCGACGGCGCGGTCGCCCTGGTTTCGGGCCTCGATCAGCGCCTGCTCGGCCTGTTTCCGCGGATGACCGTCGACGGGCGGCAACTCCGGATCGGTCGCCTGGCTATCCCTGGGAAGACACCCCTCGACCAGGAAGAGGCCCGGGCCGAGACGTTGATAGGCTCGGGCGGTCGGCCATTGGGAGCGAACGCGTTCCTCGTCGAGCTGTCCGGCCGGGTTCTGGACGCAGGCCAGCAGGCAGTCGGTGATGCGCTCCCCTTCCTGCTCGACGGTCTCTCCGTCAGGGAGGACGAGCGTGCGCTTTCCTCTTGCCTCGCCGAAGCGGCCGATCAGCCTGCCGACAAATCCCCGAGATCGCTGTCGGGCCCGGAGCAGGGTGGCCGAAACCGAGGCGAGCCCGGCCAGGACGATGACCTCGCCCGGAGCGCCGGCGATCCGCTCCCAGAGGGGAGAGCCGTTGGGCGACTCGACAGGTCGCCAGACGACCAGGCGGGACGCGCCCGACCCCGGCTCGCGGAGAAAGCCGGGATCGAGCGCTATCTCTCGCCAGTCGAGGACCATGATCCGGGTGCCTTTTCGTAAGAAAACGGGCGGCCGATCGGGATCGCCTCAGTGCGCAGGCCGATAGCGGCGGATCAGGAGGCTGGCGTTGTGCCCGCCAAACCCGAAGCTGTTTGACATGACTGTATCGACACGGGCCTCGCGGGCCACGTTCGGAATGTAGTCGAGGTCGCATCCCTCGCCGGGATGATCCAGGTTCATCGTCGGCGGGAGGACGCCGTGGTGAATCGCGAGCGCCGAGGCGACCAGTTCCACCCCACCCGAGGCACCCAGCAGGTGGCCGAGCTGGCTCTTCGTGCTGGAGATTTTCAGCCTGGTCGCGTGCGGGCCGAAGACCGACTTCATCGCGATCGTCTCGGCGAGGTCGCCGAGTTGTGTGCTGGTGCCGTGGGCGTTGATGTAGTCGACTTCCTCGGGGGCGAGGCGGGCATCGTCCAGGCATCGCCGCATGGCCCGAGCGGCACCACGGCCCTGCTCGTCGGGTGCGGTGATGTGCGAGCCATCGGCCGACATTCCGTATCCGATCAGCTCGGCGTAGATCCGAGCACCGCGGCGGAGGGCGATTTCCTCCGCTTCGATGATCAGGATACCCGCGCCCTCGGAAAGGACAAAACCATCGCGGTCGCGGTCGAATGGCCGGCTGGCGTGGGTCGGGTCGTCGTTACGGGTGGAGAGCGCCCGCATGGAGGCGAAGCCGCCGAGGCCCATGTGGGTAATCGCGGCCTCGCTGCCGCCGGTGACCATCACATCGGCCCATCCGGACTGGATGAGCTTCAGGGCGTCGCCAATGGCGTTGGCTGCTGAGGCGCAGGCGGTCGCGACGGCGGAGCAGGGCCCCTGAAGGCCCCATTTGATCGAGACCTGGGCGCTACCGGCGTTGACGATGAGTTTCGGGATGGTGAACGGGCTGATTCGCGACGGACCTTTCTCCATCATCACCGTGTGCTGCGACTCGAACTCATTCAGGCCGCCGATCCCGGAGCCGATCATCACGCCGCAGTTTTCGGGCGGCATGGAGGCGAAATCGATCCCGGAGTCCTCGACGGCCGAGATGGCCGCGGCGAGTGCGAACTGAGCGAATCGGTCAAGGTGTCGCGCCTCTTTCACCCCGAACCGCGAGGCCGGGTCCCAGTTGCGGACCTGCCCGCCGAACTTCACCTTGAATTCGGTTGTGTCGAAGAGGGTCAGCGGACCAATCCCGCTCATACCGGAGCAAAGGGCCGACCAGTAGGTCTCAAGGCTTTCGCCCAGCGACGTGACCACCCCCATCCCGGTGATGACGACGCGGCGTGGATGTCCCATGATGATTCTGTTCTAGGTTTCAGGGGAAGCGGAAGGGGGGCACGAGGATACCGAAGGGCCGGCGCGCGCCGCGGCCCGGCCCCGGATCGGCGCCCGGCCCGTGCCGCGCGTGCGGGTCACATCACTTGGGGTGGGAGTGCTGTTCGATGTAATCGATCGCCTGGCCGACCGTCTGGATCTTCTCCGCCTCCTCGTCCGGGATGGTGATGTCGAATTCCTCTTCGAACTCCATCACCAGTTCCACGGTGTCGAGCGAGTCGGCGCCGAGGTCGTTGACGAAGGATGTCTCCCGGCTGACCTGGTCCTTGGAGACCCCCATCTGCTCGCTGACGATTTCGATCACGCGCTCTTCCACGGACACGGGCGAACCTCCTGGCCTGGTAGCTGGCGAGAATTCTCGGGAATCTATCGCGTCACCGGATACCGGACGTTGGGCCGGAGCGGAGGGCCCGGCCGGCAGTCGGGATCGCGGTGCGATCCTGTTCTAACGCATCCCCGGGGCGGCCCGCGACGAGGGGCCGGATCGCCGATCGAGGCGAGGGAGCATGAGGCTCGCCGCCCGCACGATCTGCGGGCGTGGCGGCCGTCCGATGGTGGCGCCGCGGCCTCCCGCACCCGAAGGAACGACCCAACTTAGCATTCCCGCCGGGAATTGTCCATCGGACGTCCGTCCCGTCGATTCCTGCGGTCGGATGGCCTGGATCAGGCGGTCATCCCACCGTCCACGGCGATCACCTGGCCGGTCAGGTAACTGGCGGCGGGGCCGGAGAGATAGCAGACCAGGTCGGCGATATCCTCAGGTGTTCCGAGGCGACGGACCGGGATCCGCTCCTTCACCTCGGTCTTGACTTTCTCAGGGAGGACGTCGGTCATGTCGGTGGTAATGAACCCGGGCGCGACCACGTTGACCGTGATCCCGCGTGAGGCCAGTTCGCGAGCGACCGTCTTGCTGAATCCGATCACCCCGGCCTTGCTCGCCGAGTAGTTGGCCTGTCCCGGGTTGCCCATCAGTCCCGAGACGCTACTGATGTTGACGATCCGTCCGAACCGGGCCCGCATCATGAGCGCGCCGACGGCCCGACAGAACAGGAACGTCCCCTTCAGATTGGTGTCGATAACCTCGTCCCAGGCCTTGTCTTCCATTCGGAGGAACAGGCCGTCGCGGGTGACACCGGCATTGTTCACCAGGATATCGACCGCGCCGAGCTTGGCTTCGGCCTCCGCGACCATCGCGGCGATCTGCTCGGGCTTGGACATGTCGGCGCCGCTGTAGAGCACGCGGTTGGCGAACTCGGCGGCGAGGTCCGCGCGCAGTTTTTCGATCGCCGCGGCGTCG
>DAIDJI010000336.1 GCA_027451455.1 Planctomycetales bacterium
CGACGACCACGGGCGCGGCTGGCGCTGGAGGGCGCACCTCGGCGGCGGCCGTCTTGATGGCGGTGTCGATCGAGGCTGGTCCCGGGGCGGGAACCTGCATCGTCGAGGGGCCCGGATTGGCGGGCGGAGTCGGCGGGGCCGTCTCGCTGGGGACGACCACGCCCGGCGCGGACGGCGTGGTTGGTTCCGTTCGCACACCGGCCGGCAGTGGGGCTGGCGGCGGGGGTGGATTGTACGGCTTGACGTACTCGGGGCAGGTCATGTTGTTGGCGATCTCGTCGAGCTGACGGAAGGTCATGGCGCCGTTGAAGAAGACGAGGCCATAGAGCGGGCCCTGGACGACCGAGCCGTTGGCGACGCCGGGCGGGCAGCCCTTCTGGACGTTGGCCAGCGCTTCGCGGTCGGTGCCGTTGGGCAGGCCGCCGCCCCACGGAGCGAAGCCGACGTATCGCCATCCCTTGAGAGACTTCACCGGGCCGCCGTAGTCGAAGACCGATTCATACAGTCCGATCGGCACGTTTCCAGCGACCAGCACCGCCTCCGGGAGTTTGAGCGGGTCGGCCGGCGGCGGCGGCGGGGCGGCCTCGCCCTTCGGCGGCGGACCGCCCGGGCCGACACCCACCAGGTTCCAGCCGTCCTGAAGCTGGACCGCTGGGGGCTTCTTCCCCTTGGGATGGATCGAATATTCCTCGGAGTAGTCGGGGAGTTGCAGGACCTCCAGCTTCACCATCCGACCCGTGGGATCGGCCGGAGTCACCAGCAGGTACGGCTTGGGACGGTAGAACCGGATCCCGTTGTCGCCGGGCGAAGGGCTCTTGACCACGTTCACGCTCGAGCACCAGCCGAGCAGAACGGCGGATAAGCACACAGCGGCCGCCTTCCGAGTCATCGCGACCCGCTCCTTTCTGATCGGCCCGGTCGGAGCCCTGGCGTACGCAAGCCGCCGGGGTCCCCCGCCCCCAGGCAGGGATTCTTCCTCGAAAACAGACGAGTCCCCAGCCCCACGTCGGCGCTGGGTGTCGTCAGGGCAAGATGGGTCCTTTGCGCCGAAAGGCGCGTCCGCGGCGATCTCCGCCCTTCTGGTCTGACTGTTGTATCGGCTATTCGGGATGCGCGGTCCTTGCAAATCCTGTCGATCGCGCCGTTTTCGGGATTGACGCGACCGGATCACGGGAAGGCGGGTCGTACCCGCGCGGACAAAACGGGGACCGCCAAATCGAAGACCTGGAGCCCGTTTTCTCGTGGGGTCGGAGGGTTTTGGAGTTTATCCCGGATGCCTTGGTCCCTCGGCTGGAGGGCTCGCCTTGCCGATTGGTGGACCTTTCGGTCGATTTCTATCCGGGATCGCAGGCGAGAGCCAGCGAGCCGTCGAGGACGACGTCCTCGGCGTCGGCAGGGGCGGGCCGGGTGTTCAGCCAGGTGTTCCAGCCCAGCCGGGCGCCGAGGGTGCCCGGGCCGGTCAGGCGGCACTCGGGGACATCGTCGGCCTTCAGGACAAGCTGAACCTCGAAGTCGAGCCCTGGGTCGGCGTAGAGCCGGACGAGATGGGCCAGGAGGAAGAACGCCTTGCGCTCGGGGATGGGGGCTGGGTCGGGGAGGAATTCGAGGAACTGGGCGTACGACAACGGGCCGAGTCGGACGCGGAACTTGCTCTGACGGTCCCAGACGCGGTCCCCGGCCACCGCCGAGGTTCCAAGCTGGTTGTTCCCCAGCTCGTCGCCGAGTCGGGTCTGGGATGGTGGTTCGAGGCGGAGCCACCGGCCGACGAACGGCTCGATCCGGGCGGTGATTCCGAAATAATCCTGGAGGATCGCTTCCAGGCCAGAGGCGCAACGGGGATGGTGGGCGAGCAGCCCGCCGTAATGCATCAGGACGAGGTCGTCGATCCGGGCAAGCTCGCGTGCGCCGGTGGCTTCGGGTACCGCGACCCGCAATCGCCCGCGGAGCGGAGGAAGCCCGAGGCCGATCAGGCTGAGCATCGACTGGATGAAGGGGTCGGGCTCGTCGCCGTCGCCCTCGCCGTCGTCTCCCCGCTCAAACGGGATGTAGAACCGGTACTTCTCCCAGGCCCGATAGAAGAGCGAGACGAGCCGATGGTTGAACAGGTCGAGCCAGTCGCGGAGGGCGTGCTTCTCCGGGGTTCGGGCCTCGCGCTCGATTCGGTAGAGTCGCTCGGTGTAATGGCGAGGGAGCACGCCGCTCGGGCCGGTCAGCCCCAGGAAGGCCTGGACCATCACCGGGACGGGTCGGTCGTTCGAAGGCCGGCGCACCTCGTGGACGGTGCTCGGCGGGAAGCTCAGCGAGTTGTGGACGGCGAACCGGACCGCTTCGGATCGGGGCGGACCGCCCCGGCCCACCCGCGCCTGGTTCGGCCCCATCCGCTGGAGCAACCGGACCGCCTGGAAGAAGTCGTAGCGGTATCCCTCGCGGAAGAGGGGGTGCGCCATGACCTCGGGCCCCCATCCCGGAACGCCGGCGGGAGGCGGCACGTTGACCGAGGCCGCGACGGGATCACCGGCGTCGGTGGTTTCCTCGCCGATCGTTGCGTTCGATCCGGCCGAGGGAGCGGGCGCCGGCTCGATCAGATCAGAGTCTGGTTTCCCGACCTCGGCGGCCATGTCTTGAGCGGTCTCCCGTCGTGGGTCGTTCTGGCGACGAGCTGGGTGAAGGAGTTGATCGTTGTGTAGAGCCCGAGGAACCGTTCCAGGACCGAGGCAAAGAGCAGGACGCCGGTGCCGATGTACTTCGGCTCGTCGAACGTGATGGTGACCTCGGTCCCGCGGCAGAAGGCGGCCGGACCCTCCCCTGGAAGTCGGCCGGTCACTCGTCGGCTGCTCACGGAGGCGATGCCCTCGATCAGGTGTCGGCCGACCATGGCCCGATGCGAGTCGTCGCGAGAATCGGCGATCTCGTAGAGGCGGAGGATTTCCTGGAGCGACTCACGCCCTCTTTCGGAGTCGGCCAGCGAGAGGTGGTTGAGGGAAAGGTGAGAAATCAACCGCCAGTACGACCCCCTGCGCAGCGGGGGCCGTTGCGGGAGCGAGGGCGACTGCAAACATCGGATGGCGGAAAGCGGGGCCGCGGCCTCCAGGTCGAAGACGAGTCGTTCGCCGGCCTGTTGCAGGACCGCGGGCAGATCCCGGTTCGTGCAGGTGGTTCGGACCACGAGCGTCGGGTCGTGCGGGTGGGATGGGTTGAAGTCCAGGTTGACCAGGCTGAGGAAGACGTCGGTTCCGTGGTCGCCCGGACGGGTCGACGGTCGGCGGGCCGCGTACCAGAAGTCGCGGGCCGCCTCGGCCGAGGCGCCGTGACGGAGCGAATAGAACGGCAAGTATTCGGTGGTCCGGCCCGCGATCGGATCGACGCTCGTGACCTCGTCGACCGAGTAGACCTCCATTCCGTCCGGATAGGCGACGTCCGGGACGACCCGATATTCATGCCGGGTTCCCGCGATCGGGATGGGCTCGGCCGTCTGCTCGAAGAGGTTGATCACCGGGGTGCAGCCGAGGCGGAACGTCTGGGCGTCGATGTCGCGTTCCAGCTTCGGCCAGGTCCGATCGACGAAGATCACGACCTCGATCTGCTGTTCGCCGGCCGCCCGGCGCAGGCCGCGCAGGTCGAAGAAGTGGAACTTGTGTGGGAACGCGAAGAATTCGCTGAGTAGCCGGTAGCCGACGAAGGATTGGGGAGGGTAGGGGAGTAGTCCCTCGTCGGGCTCGAAGCCGACGGGCGTGAGGGCCTCGCCGGGTCGGAGTATTGCCGGCGGCCGGGCTGGTTCGGCCGAGGGGTCGCGGAGGACGACCTGGAGCGCGTGGTTGAAGAGCAGGTCGTAGAGCAGGGCGACCGTCTCGCTCTCACCCTTGAGGTAGAACCGCAGACGATCAAGGGCGAGGGCGGAGAATCGGTGGCTTCCCTCGGCATCGAGCCGGATCCGGATCGCCGCGACGGTTCCGCGCGGCGGTTCGAGCCCTCTCGGAAACGGCGGTCGGATCAGGCCGGCCTCGGCCACCCGGACCGGCCAGAGCTGCGCTGGGTATCCGGTTCGATACCGACAGGGGAGGTCATCCACCGGCCGGCTCCGCAGGCCGCTCAGCCGGCCGATGGTGAAGCCCTCGGGCGACCGGCTTCGCTCGGCATCCAGTTCGAACTGCACGATCGCCATGGACGGGATTGGGGCCAGGTAGTGCGGATAGAGCACCCCGAGCATCGCGTTGGTGAGTTCGGGGAACTCGTCGTCGAGCTTGTGCTGGATACGACCGGTCAGCAGTGCGAACGACTCGATCAGGCGCTCGACGTGCGGATCCGTGCTTCGGTCGGGTTCCAGGAGCAGGCGGCTCGCCGTTGCCGGATAGAGCCGGGCGAATTCCTGCGCGAACTGGCGGATGAAGGTGAGCTCGCGTTCGTAATAGGGATAGAGCGTCTCACTCATCGGCTTCACCCGCCCGCCCGCTCGACCGACGCCTCGCCGGTGGTGAGCTTGAGTAGCGTCACGAATGCGACCTCCGGCGAGGGGTCGAGGCGAAGGGTCGCCCGGATCTCGAAGTCGAGCCGCAACGACTTCGACGCATCGCCTTTCAGCGGGACGACCCGGACGTTGGAGAGCCTCGGCTCGAATGCCGCGATGGCTTGCTCGATCTCCGCGCAAACGAGGCTGGCGGTGTTGGGCCCGGCGGCCTCGAAGGCGGAGAGATCGGGGACGCCATAAGCGACCACTGAGCGGCGGACCTCGGCCAGTTCCTCGGGGATCTCGGCGACCATCCGCCGGGAATTCAACAGGTCCTCCAGGTCGGCGCGCACGGCATCGATCATCTGATCGACGCTGTAGCCGCGACGGGCCGCGGTCCCGGCCGATTCGGGGTCGACCAGCCGGTCGAGGATCGTGGGTCGGAGCCCCTCGTGCGGCGAGATCCGGGACATGGGCGATCGTCCTTCCTGGTCATCCCTCGTCCTCGTGCTCCGACCGCCACTCGCGAATCTCGAGAAGGCCGAGGGCGTCGTCGTCGCAGAGGAGGGTGTGAAGCCCCACCCCAAGCATAGCGCCGCCGTCGAGCTCCTTCCAGTCGGTCATCCGCCCGAGCCGGACCTGGTCGTCGGCGTGCTCGTGCGAGCCGGGGTAGAGCGCGGGGACGAAGATGTCTCCCTGCTCGGCCTCCAGCTCAATGTGGGCGGGGAGGAACAAGAGGTCGCGAGGATAGCGCGGCGGCTCGCTTGTGAGCAGCCGGACCTGCTCGAGCCCGACCCAGAAATATCGGCCGTGGGCCAGAACCTCCAGGACGCCCGCGAACAGATCGTCGGCGTCGCGCAGCGAGTCGAACGGCCGGCCGTTGAGCCGGCCGCGGACCGCCGGCATGGCCTCGTTGGCCTGACCGAGGGCCTCGGCAGCCTCAGCGTTTTCACCGTTGCGCAGGAGCCGGACCGCTTCGAGCCGGAGCCGCAGGTGCTCGGAGGGCTCGCCGAAGAATCCGGGAGTGGCGCCTCGGGCGAAAAGGTCGCGACGCGCCTGCTCGGCTTCCAGCAACTTGCCGTAGACGGCCACCGCGGCGTCGAGGTCGACGTCGCGATACGAGATTGCCTCGATCTGCGTTCTCGCCCGCTTGAGGTCCCCGGCGAAGGCGAGGAGTTCGAAGAGGAAGAGCCGCCTCGACGGGTCGAGCGCCGCCGCCTTGACCTCCTGAACCTGCGCCTCGATCGCCTCGCCCAGGCGTCCGGCCCGGTACAGCTCGCTGGCGTTCACGGCATGGCCCTCCTCGAAGGTCTGGACGGCGGATCGAGACGGATGGGAAGCCAAGGACCGCCCCCGGTCGCCGGGACCAGGGGCGGCCGAGCGATCACTTCGCGACCTTGGTCAGGTCCCAGCTCGCGTTACCGGCCGACGACATGGCGCCGGTCCCCTCATCCTGCTTGAAGTAGTCGATCTTGACCTTGGCGAAGGCGAAGCTGACCGACTCGGTCGGCGTGTCGTCGCCGCCGGAAGAGCCGGACCACTGGATCGACTCGACCATCACGTCCTCGAAGGTGTACTTGAGGAACGGCTTCTGGCCGCCGTCGGTCCCGGTCGCCTTTCGCATGACGACCTCGGCCTTTTTGTAGTGCTGCCCTGCGCAGCAGGCCGCGAAGAGCGACGGCGACGACTTCTCGGTCTTTTTCATCACGTTGAAGCTCGAGACCGAGGCCCGGCCCGCCGAGAGGCCGGATGAGCCTGGGCCGACGGTGGTGGGGTTCGAGGCACCCCAGGAGAACGAGTAGATCTCGATGTACTTGTCCATGTCCTTGGCCATGGACTCGCCCTCGACGTCCGGGCCCGAGATTTTCATGTAGGTGTCGAACGACATCGGAATCGCGCTCCATTGCAAGTAAGGAAGGATTCGTCACGGAACCGACACGAAATCTGTCATTGGCGT
>DAIDJI010000337.1 GCA_027451455.1 Planctomycetales bacterium
ACCTCGAGGATGGCGTGCTGGTCCAGGGCTATGGGACCAACAACAATGTTGTGAATTTCAACAACATCGGTGTCAACGCCGGGGTGTCCGGGGTCGTTCTCCCGACGGGCCGGCCCTATAGCAACTTTATCGGCGTGGAGGTCTCCAACAACGCCAACGGGACCGACGTGGCCGGCAACAACATCTCGGGGAACGCTGTCGGCGTGCAGCTCGACGGCGCGGCCACGGGAACCTCGGTCCTCTCCAACGCGATCGGGACGGTCACCTACAGCGTCGGCGGCGGCACCTTCGGCAACACCCAGTACG
The DNA here is from genome assembly GCA_027451455.1 of Planctomycetales bacterium. Classification (GTDB taxonomy): domain Bacteria; phylum Planctomycetota; class Planctomycetia; order Isosphaerales; family Isosphaeraceae; genus JAKAUH01. The sequence continues at coordinate 307 of DAIDJI010000337.1, forward strand.
ATGTCTATGTCATCGGGTCTTCGGGCAACAACATCGACTACAACACGATCGCCAACGCCGGCATCGTGGGGATCCTGTTCCAGGGCTCGCCCAACCAGGACGGCGGCCACAACACCTTCATCAACAATCGGACGAACGAGCAGTCGTGATCCAACGCCGGCTCGCGTCGGCATCGGGCGTCGCCCGGTGCCGGCCGCGGCCCGGGGAAAGACGGACGAGCGAACGGCCGGAGGCGGCGCCGAGGTTCACCTCGACGCCGCCTCCGGCCTTTGTTTTGGCGGACAGGGATCGTACCAGCGGGCCTGTGCCTCAGCGTCGGATCGCTCGGAGCCGCGCCAGCCCGGTCATGGGTTTGGCGCTGAAGGTCAGCATCACGGGCTGGGTCGTCGACGCCGCCGGCTGGCTCAGCACGAACTGGTACTGGTTGATGATCGCGGTCGCGGCCAGGTTCGTCCCGGGCTTGATCCCTGGCCCCGAAACATAAGCTCCCACCACCGAGTTTGCCGGGTCGTTCGCCGAGAGCTGGTTGTAGACCGTCGGGTCCTGGAGCGAGATCACCGACTCCGTCGTCCCCTGCGGGGTCGTCACCTGCGAGATCGTCGCCAGGTTTGTGACCGTCCCCCACTGTGCACTCGCGCCCCATTCCGATGAATTGGGCAACCCCTTCAATCCGCCCACTGCCACCGAGAGCGTGCTCGTCCCGTTCGCTCCCACGTCGGCCGTGTCGTCGTCGAACGAGAAACCATACCCCGAGAGCCCCAGCTCCTTGTGGACGAACCAGACGTACGGGTCGAGGTTGTACACATTGTAGCTCTGGCCGCCTGTTGCCATCGCCGGATCCGGATACCATTGCGACTCGGGTGTCGTCGTGAAATTCGCGACGCCTCGGAGCGCCGATTTCACCAGATCACGCACGTTCGCGGAAATATTGACATAGTTGGTCGGAGTGGCGGTCGGTAAGAAGCCCACGTTCCCGCCGATCGAGTTGCCGACCACCTCCATCGACCCCGGCAGTGCGGGCACCCGGCGTCCGGCGGTGCTGAAGACGCTCAGCACCTCATACACTGTCGCCGCGAATGCCTTTGCCTCCGCCTGATGCGCCGGTGCAAATGAGAGCGGGATATTCTGCGTCTCTCCGGCGAATGCGATCGGCGGAGGTGGCGAGAAGGTCAGGTTCATCTGAGTCGGGGCCGACACTCCTGGCACCGGGGCGCTCAGGTAGTACGTCATCACCCCGTTCACATCCGCGATCTTCAGGATGGTCGTCAGCGCGTTGATCCCGCCGCCGGTCACCTGCATTCCCACCGCCAGTTGCGGCTCTGGCGTCGCGAAGGTCAGGACCCGGTAATCGTTCGCCTTGTTATCCGTGTCGCTCGAGACGTTCGTCGTGAGTGTCTGCGGCGCCACGCCCTGGAAGAGCGACTGATAGTAACTCGCCCACGAGTACCAGAGGTTGGTCAACTGGGTCGCATACGGATCCGATGCCGGATTGAAGAAGACGAACGTTTCAGGCGTTCCGTCGGGGATGTTCGGGCTCTCGCTCAGGGTGACTGTCCGCGTCGCCACGTCGACGCTCTGGATCACTCCCACCGCGGCCCCGTTGGCTGTCACCGACATCCCCGGCTGCAACCCTTGCAGGATCTGGTCGATCCCGGGGACCGCCACGAGGACGGCCTGATTCGGCGCGACGAAGTTACCGCCGAGTGCGTACTGAATCGGCCCGGTCCCGCCGCTGGAAAGCATCCAGTGATTGTTCGGGCCGTAAGGCTGGTCGTACGACGACCGGATCCCCGCCAGCGGGCTCTCGAAGAGGATATTGGCACCGCCCGGAATCCGGATCCCCGCCTGTGGATTCGAGGCACTGTAACTCGGGTTGAAGTACGTCGGCCAGCCCCGGCCCCCGAAATAGTTCCCCAACCCGTTCGCCTTCGTGTGACTGGTGAATTTCTCGATCGCCGCCTGAAGGCTCCCGACCCCCAGATACGACTGTCGCGCCCCGATCCATCCGTAATCCTTCGCCACGTTCGTGTTGGGCACCGGAACGCCCGTCGCCTCCATCGCGACCGGTAGCACCAGGTGATCGACATACGAGACGTCGTAATTGATCAGCGTGACGAGCTGAGAGGGATCGATGGCGTTGACGTCTTGCGAGACCTTCGTCAAAAACGCCGCGTCCCGAATGGTGAACTCGATTAACTGCGCCGGCGCGTCGGAGCCCGGCCCGACCCCGGCGTTCGGGTCGCTGGTGTGATAGAACATCACGATCCCGTTGCCGTCGCTGCTGCTCGCCGCGTTCTCGACGTAACGCGCTGTGTTCGTCCCGTCGAGGTTCTTGTAGAAGAAGAAGAAGGGATTGGTGACCGGACTGGCCTTGCTCGTGTTCGGGTCGGTCGGCAGGAAGTGGCTGGCGTCCGTCGCGATCGCGGCCCGCCCCGAATCCCAGAACACGAGGGGGACGTTGATCGTGATCGAATGTCCGGCCTCCAGGCCCATGTAATCGACACCGTTCTGTGTGTATCCGATGTACGCCCGGTATTGCTGCCCGTGGGCGTCGAACGGATCGTAATACCCGCCCGTGGTCGACTGCCCGGTGTTCGGGTCGTACAGGAACGGGTAGATCGTGTGCTTCGTGTTGTTGTACAGCGTGATCTGCTTGACCGGCACGTTCCCGACCGTCGAGTTGCCCAGGAAGAGCACGTCACTGAGACTGCTTACCGTGTTGTACGTTCCCGGAGAGCCCGGCGGCGCCAGCGGCATCTGGACCCCTGCCGTGGCCAGCAGTTGGCGCCCCTCCAGCGTTGTGACCTCGGCGACGAGCCTCGACGTCGACCGGCGCTTTCGTCTCGCCAATCGCGGCCGAAGCGCACGTCTGAACAAACCGTCCGCAACAGACCTGGGGTCGATCATGGTGTCAAAATCCTGGGAATTCGGGCCGCCGCTGGTCAATCCTGTTCAAGATCCTCATAAGTCCGATCATCCGTTATATAATCCATTCGTCAAGATTCGGCAACGATGGCCTGGAGGATCGCGTCCGGCGATTGACCTTGCCGACGCCCGTCCGCTTGCCCACGATGTGAAGTCGACGCCCGAGGCGGGCCGGCACGATGGGAAGGCTGGCCGCCTCGGCGCGACCCTGCAATCCGGGACCGGCATCCATGAGAATTTCGACAGGGAAAGCCACGCTCGCGGCGGTGCTGGCCGCGGGCCTGCTGGCCACTGCCTCCGCTGCCGACCGCGACCTCCGCTCGGGCATCACCGCGGACGGCTTCGACACCAAGGTGCGCGCGCAGGACGATTTCTTCCGGCACGTCAACGGCGCCTGGATCGCCCGCGCGACGATCCCCGCCGAGTACGGCCAGTTCGGCAGTTTCATGGAACTGCGCGACAACGCCCTGAAGGACCTTCGGGCCATCATTGAGGACGCCGCGAAGCAGGACGCTCCCACCGGCTCCGACGCCCGCAAGATCGGCGACCTCTACAACGCCTTCGTCGACGAGGATCGCGCCGAGAAGCTCGGGATCGAACCGATTCAAGCCGACCTCGCGAAGATCGATGCCGTCTCCGACCGGACCGCCCTGCTCCGCCTGATCGCCGGGCTCGAGCGCGAGGGCGTCGGCGGACCGTTCCGCTTCTACGTCTCGCCCGACGCCAAGCAGTCCGACCGGCAGACGATCTACCTCAACCAGGGCGGCCTTTCGCTCCCCGACGAATCGTTTTATCGCGACGCACAGTACAAGGAGATCCGCGAGGCGTTTGTCGCCCACGTCACGAAGATGTTCGAGCTGGCCGGGCGGAAGGACCCCGCCGGCTCGGCGAAGCAGGTGATGGAGCTCGAAACCCGGCTGGCGAAGCACCATTGGGACCGCGTGAAGAGCCGGAACCAGACCCTCGCTTACAACAAGAAAGATCGCGCTGCGCTCGACGCCCTGACCCCGGGCCTCGACTGGTCGGTCTACTTCGAGGGAGTCGGCGCGAAGGAGATCGCCGAGGTGATCGTCCGCCAGCCCGACTACTTCCAGGCGATGGCGAAGGCGTATCAGGAGATCCCGCTCGACCAGTGGAAGACCTGGCTGGCCTGGCACGTCCTTGACGGCGCGGCAGGCTACCTCAACAAGGCGATCGTCGATGAGGATTTCGCCTTCGCGAGCAAGCTCACCGGCGCCACCGAGCTTCCCCCGCGATGGAAGCGCGGCGTGCAGGCCGTCGAGGGCGCGCTGGGCGAGGCCGCGGGCAAGCTCTATGTCGCGAAGCACTTCCCGCCGGCCGCGAAGGTCCGGATGCAGCAGCTCGTCAACAACCTGATCGAGGCCTACCGCCGCGATATTCAGTCGCTCGACTGGATGAGCCCCGAGACCAAGAAGAAGGCGCTCGAGAAGCTGGCGAAGTTCACGCCCAAGATTGGCTATCCCGACAAGTGGCGCGATTACTCGAAGCTGGAAATCCGCCGCGACGACCTGGTCGGCAACATGCGCCGGGCCAACGCCTTCGAGTTCAACCGCGATCTGGCGAAGCTGGGCAAGCCTGTCGATCGCTCGGAATGGGGGATGACGCCACAGACGGTCAATGCCTATTACAACCCGCTCTTCAACGAGATTGTCTTCCCGGCCGCGATCTTGCAGCCGCCGTTCTTCGACCTGAAGGCCGACGACGCGGTGAACTACGGCGGGATCGGCGCGGTGATCGGCCACGAGATCGGCCACGGCTTCGACGATCAGGGCTCGAAGTACGACGGCGACGGCAACATGAAGAACTGGTGGACCGACGCCGACCGCAAGGAGTTCGAGAAGCGTGCGAAGATGCTGATCGAGCAATACAACGGCTTCTCGCCGGCGCAGCTTCCGGGCAAGTACGTCAACGGTGCCCTGACGATCGGTGAGAACATCGGCGACCTCGGCGGCCTGACGATCGCCTACAAGGCGTACAGGATCGCGCTGGGGGATGGCCAGGCGCCGGTGCTCGACGGTCTGACGGGCGACCAGCGATTCTTCATCGGCTGGGCGCAGGTCTGGCGGACCAAGTTCCGCGACGCCGAGTTGCTCCGTCGCCTCACCATCGATCCGCATTCGCCGGCCGAGTTCCGGTGCAACGGCGTTGTCCGGAACCTCCCCGAGTTCTACGAGGCGTTCGGGGTGAAGGCCGGCGACAAGCTCTGGCTCCCGCCCGATCAGCGCGTCCGGATCTGGTAAACGGTGACGATCCATGAGCACGGACGATCGGGCACGAATGGCGGGATCGTCGCGCCGGGGCCGGCTTGTGGCCGGGTCGGCGCTGGCGATCGTTCTGGCGCTGGCGGCCTGGACGCTCTTCGGTCCGGATCGAGTCCATCGCGGTCGGGTCTCAGGGGTGAAGCTCCTGGGGCTCGACCGACCGTTTCCGGAGGCCGGACGGTATCCGGGCGATCCGTACGTCGGCTCTCTCGCGTGCGCCGAGTGTCATCCGGGCGAGTCGGCCACGCACGCCGGATCGGGCCACGCGCGCACCCTCCGCCCGGCCGGTGATCGCGAGCTGGCTCACCGGCTCGAAGGGATGAACGTCGAGGATCCCGAGCGCCCGGGCGTCCACTGGCGGTACGGCTACCGCGAGGGCGACCTGCACGTCGAGCGGACAGAGGGCGGGCGCGTCGAAGACCTCGTGATTCAGTATGCCTTCGGGTCAGGGCATCACGCGACCACGTTTCTGACGGTCCTCGATCCTTCGTTCCCGGAGGTGCTGGAGCACCGGTTAACCTACTTCGCCCGCGAGCAGTCGATGGGGCTGACACCCGGCCATCGCGCGGGGGTCGGGATGGCGGGCGTCGGCGAGCGGGGCGGAGCCCTGATCGGTGACGACGCCCGGAACTGCTTCGGCTGCCACACCACGCAGATCTCCTCGCCACCGGGCCGGTCGATCGATGCCTCCACGATGATCCCGACCGTCTCGTGCGAGCGATGCCACGGGCCGGGCCGGGCGCACGTCGAGGCGGCCCGACGCGGGTCGCAGGCCGGTTCGCCCGAGCTTCGGCTCCCGTTTGGCCCGGGGCGGTACTCGACCGATGCCTTGCTCCGCCTCTGCGGAGACTGCCATCGCCACCCCTCGAAGATCAAAGA
>DAIDJI010000338.1 GCA_027451455.1 Planctomycetales bacterium
CGCCCATCACAATCGAGCCCATCAAGACGTTGGGTGCTGTCCCCCAGTCGATTCGCCGGCAAGTGATGAGGAACTGCTCATCGATCGGCTTGAGCAGCAGGCCGTCGAGGTCGCCGGTGCGGACCAGTTCGGCGAATTCATTGCAATTCTCGAGGAAGAGCATCTCGATCAAGCCGTTGAGCGCGAAGTAGCAGCCGACGAAGAAGAGATACTGCGGCTCGTTCCAGCCGGCCACGGTGCTGGTCCGGGCGAAGACGACCCGGTAGAAGGCGATCAGAATCCCGAGCCAGATCACCTCGACCGAGACCTTCACCAGGAAGTTGCCGCGGAATGCCAGCTCTCGGTTGAGCGTGTAAACTGCCAGCCCGCCGAGCAGCCGCAGGTAACGCGTGAACCCGCTAACGATGCCCAAGGCATCACCCTCCGAAGGCGCTGTAGCGCCGGAGGCCCAGGCGGAAGAGGACCCGGGCCAGAACCATGAAGAAGACCGCCCAGAGCAACTCGCCCAGCAGATAGAACCAGAGTTCCGTCCCCTGGATTTTGCCCAGGAAGACCGCGGCCGGGAAGTAAGCCATGTACTGGAACGGCAGGAATTTCAGCAGCCCGGCCCACGGCTCCGGGAGGAGGTCGAGCGGGAGCATCTGCCCGGAAATGAAGAAGTTTACCGTCATCACAATGTAAAGGAGCGACGTCACTTCGAGGAACCAGAAGCCGACCATCCCCACACTCGCCTCGAAGAAGAAGCCGACCAGGAACGCCAGGATCAGGGAGATGGCGTAGGCGCCGAGAGTCGCCGGGTCGGGCAGACCGTCGAAGAAGCCGCGGCAGACGAAGAACAGGAGAGCATACGGTAGGAAGGATGTGACGATATAGGCCGCCTTGTGCGCCACGCGGTAGGCGAGCAGGTAGCCGATCATGTCCATCGGCTGGAGCAGGTAGCGCTTGAGAGTGCCCTCTCGTACATCGCGGGCGATCCCACCGGCGAGGTTCGGCATGCTGGAGAACATCCGGCTGATGTGGGTCAGCAGGAGGTAGGCGATCATGTCGCGATATCGAAATCCAGCCATCTCGGACTGCATCTTCCCTGCGCCCTCGTAGATGGCCTGCCAGAGAAGGATGGTTGTCACCATCGGCAGGAACCTGAAGATGGTCGCGAGGAAGAAATCGCCGCGGTAGGTCATGCGCTCGGCGAGCGAGACGCGGAAGATCGCCAGATACTTGGCGTATCGATGCTGGGGCGGGAGGTCGGTCGAGCCGGCCTCAGCGCTGTCCTGGGTTTCGAGGGTCTCAAGCGGCGTCATGACCGGCGCGGGCCTCCTCGAAGACACGGGCGATGACCTCTTCGAGCGGCGGTTCCTCGACGCTGACATCGGCAACGGCGTGCCGGTCGAGAACGGCCGCAAGGACCGCGGCGACCTGGCTCCGCCCGACCTTCACGTCGGCGAACGGCCCGTCGAGGCGGACCACCTCGCCGAACCGGTTGAGGTCTTCCGGCGCATCGGCCTCGAACTGGAGCCGGATGAGCTTCGTCTCGCTGAACCGTTCGACGATTCGGGAGAGCGGTCCATCGTAGACCATGTGGCCGTGGTTGATCACGATCACCCGGTCGCAGAGCGCCTCGACGTCGCGCATGTAGTGGCTTGTCAGGAGCGTCGTCACGCCTCGACGGACGTGATAGTCACGCAGACACTTCTGGATCATCCCCTGTGCCACGACGTCCAGGCCGATCGTTGGCTCGTCGAGAAGGAGCAGCCTCGGCCGGTGCAAGAGTGCGGCGATCAGCTCCATCTTCATCCGCTCACCCAGGGAGAGCTCACGCACCGCCTGGCGAGTCAGCTTCTCGACGCCGAGCAATCCTGTCAGTTCGTCGAGTGTCGACTTGAACTCGTTTGGTGGAATCGCGTAGATCTCGCGGAGAAGTTGAAAGCTGTCGGCTGCCGGGAGATCCCACCAGAGCTGGTTCTTCTGGCCCATCACGAGCGCGAACTGGCGGCGGAAGGCGTCGGCACGCTCCCAGGGAACGTAGCCCAGTACCCGGGCCTGGCCGGCTGTCGGGTAGATCAGGCCCGAGAGCATCTTCAGAGTGGTTGTCTTTCCTGCGCCGTTGGGGCCCAGAAACGCAACCATCTCGCCCGGCTCGATTCGGAAGTGAATCCGTTCAACCGCGCGGACCTCGCGGTACTCGCGACGGTACAGGCCGCGCAGGGCGCCGAGCACACCCTCCTTCTTTTGCGCGACCCGGTAGGTCTTCGTCAGACCGTCGGCCTCGATGATGCTCATGAATAATCCATTAAAAGGTACCGCTTCAAAGTTTCAAGTTCCAGATCAGGAACCCGGCTCAACATTGCGTGTCCGGGAGGATGGCTCGCGATGTACTCGGATAAAATGATCTGTGAGTTTGGAATGAAGTTCTGGCCTCGGGATCTTTGGCATGTGACAGTCGAGGCAGTTCTTCACCGGGTTGACAGGGCAACGCGCCGCCATCGGGGCGGATGGTTGCGTCGAGGCGGCGTGGCAGGTGAGACATTTCGCCTCGTAGAATGCGGCGGAATGATTGGCCTCGCCATGCGGGTCGTGGCAGGTGAGGCAGCTCATTGCGCCGTTGCTTTCCGTAACGCATCGGCTGGCGCTGAATGTTGCACCGGGCGAACGGACGTATCGGGGATCATCGGGATTTCGAGCAATCTCATGGGGCAAGCCGACCGTGTGGCACTCGATGCAAGAGCCACTCGCCGCCATTCCGGCGGAGGCGGGGACACTCGAAATAGCGTAGTCGGCCGAACCCTCTGCGTCCTGGAAGTCTTGGTCGATTGCGCGAAGGTGGTTGCCGCCTGGTCCGTGGCATCGCTCGCAGCCGATCGACCGATCGGACGCCGATGCACTCGGGCCACCGGCTGGTGCAGGATCACGGAAGTCGCGCGAGCGGGTGACGTGGCAGTAGAGACACCGCATCACGCCATCTCGGACATCGATTTTCTGGCCGATCCTATCGTCCGGATTGTCGGAGTGTCCGACGTCGCCGGCCGTCGCGCCCCAGCCCGAGGCATTCCGCTCCTTGTAGTGAGAGATCCGGAGCGCCCGATAGGCTCGATGGTCGTCGCGTGTGGTCATCGTCAGGTAATGATCGGGCGAGCCGAAGGCATACTCCACGACCATCCGCGAGATGCGGTCGCCCAGGTTGGTTTTCACCTCGACACGATCGCCCTCGCGGACCACCTCGTGATGGACTTTTGGATCGTCAGGGTCGGGGACAGGTCGATCGGTCCGGGGCAGTTCGAGCAGGCCGGCGCCCCGGGTGAAGGTGCGGGCGTGCCGGGTTGTTTCATAATGCCGGGTCACGTCGCGATGGCAGGGAACGCAGGCCGACTCGCCGACATATGCGGCTGGCTCGGGGGCGATCCGGTGCTCGGCCCCATACGATCCCGAGCGGGTGAGTGCCGACGTCGCTTCGACCATCTGGCCTTGCTGCAGGTAGGCCCGGCTTCGGAGCCAGTCGGCCTCCGCGTCGGCCATTGTGATCGCGTTGAGTGTCTTGCCGGCCTCGGCCCCGCGGTCGAGCCGGAGCAAGTTGCGCGCGAGAAGCTTGCGATAGTGCGTCGGGTCGAACGGAGCACCTCGGGCCTCGGGATCGCGGCGCAGGGCCTCTGTCAGCGCATCGACCACGCCGGGCGGATCGTCGAGAATCTCCGAGATCGAACCGAGAATGAAACGACCGCGGGTCTCCCAGCCGGGCATTTGAGAGAGACGACGTGCCGCTTTAAGTGCCAGGTCGAATTGCTGGAGCCGGGCTCCGAGCCTCGCGTAATGGTCGAGCATTTCGGGGTGGTCGACGTCGGGTGCCATCGATCGGCCCCAAAGTTTGAAGGCAGCTTCCAGTTTGCCCTCGCGGGTGAGGGTGAGACCTTTCAGGAAGAGATCTTCAGGTTCCATCTCCGTCGACGCGAGCCTTCCATCATACAGGGTTTTCGCGGCGGCGTCGCGGCCCAGACGGGTGAGCGTCCGCGCGTAGAGTCGCACCTCGTCGCGATCGGCCGACCAGATTCGATCCGGCCGCAGCTCGCTGCGCAGGAGAACTTCGGCTCGGGACCAATCCTCTCGATCGTACGCCCGGCGGGCGAGTGTCGCTATATCGGGATGCGTTCCACGCCAGAGCGCCCACGTGACGGCCCCAATAGCGATCGTCGCGAGCATCACCATCACAGTACGGCGGTGGAATCGAGTCATTGTTAAGTTGGGTTTTCGGTTTACTCTTTCCGAGGTTTCCCGGTGATGACACTCGACGCCCTTTCCTGGAGCGATCGTGTGCGGTTCGTCTCGAATTTACCTGAAAACACAGAGAAACAAATTTTAAATATCGATATTTTTCGCTGTGTAAGCTTCTTCCATGATGAATTTGAATCGAGCCTCGGGCTCCTTGCCCATGAGGTCGCTGACGGTCCGATCCGTGTAGGGGCGGTCATCGTCGGGGACGACAACACGTAGGAGCCGCCGGCGGGAGGGATCGAGGGTGGTCTCGAAGAGGAGGGGTGGCGGCATTTCGCCGAGTCCCTTGAACCGGGTGAGGACCGGCTTCGCATTCTTCGGGAGCGAAGCAAGGATGCGGTCGCGGGCGGCATCGTCGGAGGCCCAGTAGGTTTCCTTGCCGTGGGCGATCTTGTAGAGCGGCGGGCAGGCCAGATAGATCCGGCCGTCGGCGAAGAGGCCCTGGACGTGTCGATAGAAGAAGGTCAGGAGGAGGGTTGCAATATAGTGGCCGTCGCTGTCGGCGTCGGTCATCAGAATCACCTTGCCGTAGCGGAGCCGGCCTGGATCGTACTGATCGTCCATCCCGCAGCCGAGGGCGCTGATGATGTCGGTGAGTTCCTTGTTGTCGAGCACCTTGGCCTTGCCGGCCTGCTCGGCGTTGAGGACCTTCCCCTTGAGCGGCAGGATGGCCTGAATGTCGCGGTCGCGCCCCTGCTTGGCCGAGCCGCCGGCACTATCGCCCTCGACGATGAAAAGCTCAGAAACCTCGGGATCGGTGCTGTCGCAGTCGGCGAGCTTGCCGGGAAGGTTCAGCCGTCCGCCGACCGGAGTCTTGCGGCGAACCTGGCTGGCGGCGGCCCGGCTCGCCTCGCGCGCCCGGGCCGCCTGGATCACGCGGGCGGCAATCGCATCGCCGATGCTCTTGTTCTTCAGCAGAAAGTTCTCGAGCGCGGGGCGGACCATCGACTCGACCTGCCCCTTGACTTCCGTGTTGTTCAGCCGGCCCTTCGTCTGGCCCTGGAACTGCGGCTCATGAACGCAGACCGCCAGGACGCCGGTGAGTCCCTCGCGGATATCTTCCCGCTTGATCTCGACGCCTTTCTTGAGGAGTTCGTGCGTCTCCATGAACCGCTGCACGGCCGTGCCGACCGCTGAGAACATCCCCAGCTCGTGCGTCCCGCCGTCGCGGGTCGGGATCGTGTTGACAAACGAGCGGACGTCCTCGTCGGTCGCCTCGGTCCAGCTCAGCGCGAGGTAGCACCGGAGTCCGCTCTCCTCGTCCTCGCGCTCGAGGACGAAGGGCAGGGGAGCCACTCGCTGGTCGTTCCGCTGCTTGTTGACCGCTTCCAGGAAGTCGGCGACACCGCCGTCGTGGCGAAACTCGACGCTCGTCTCGTTCTTCTTGTCGACGAACTGGATGACCAGCCCCTTGTTGAGGTAGGTCTTCACCTCCAGTCGCTCGGCGATGAGCGAGGAGTCGTAGCTCTGGTCGTCGAAGATCTCGGGGTCGGGCGTGAAGGTGACGGTCGTCCCGCTCCCGCGCGAGGGCTCGCCCGGCTCGACCGGACCGACCGGTTTGCCGCGTCGATATTTCTGAATGAAGGTCTGGCCGTCGCGGCGGACCTCGGCCGTCAGGCTTTTGCTGAGCGCATTGACGACGCTCGCCCCGACGCCGTGCAACCCGCCGGCGACCTTGTAGGCGTCGTTGTCGAACTTGCCGCCGGCGTGAAGCGTTGTGAAGATGACCTCCAGCGCGCTCTTGCCGGTCTTCGGGTGGATGTCCACCGGGATGCCTCGGCCATTGTCCGAGACGGAGATCGTCTTGCCGTCAGCGTGCATGGTGACGACGATCCGGCTGGCGTGGCCGTTCATCACCTCGTCGACGGAGTTGTCGACGATCTCCCAGAGGAGATGATGCAGCCCGGCCTTGTCCACGCCGCCGATGTACATGCCCGGCCGACGGCGGACGGCTTCCAGGCCCTCGAGGACCGTGATCGATCTGGCGGTATATGAGGCTGAAGACATGGGCGTTCCCGTCGGTAGGGTGGGCACCGCCCACCAGCGGACGCTGGTCATCGGTGGGCCGAGCCCACCCTACGATTCTGGTCGTCGGTCAGACCGGGACGACGGATTCC
>DAIDJI010000339.1 GCA_027451455.1 Planctomycetales bacterium
TTCGCGGGCTTCCTCCCATCGTCCGGCGTGGGCGAGGTCCCAGAGCCGCCGGTTCTCGGCCGGGAAGGCATTCACCAGGCCCGAGACCCATCCGGTGGCGCCGAGGAGAAGGCTTTCCAGGACGAGGTCATCGACGCCGCAGAAGAGAATGTAGCGGTCGCCGCAGGCATTTTTGAGGTCGGTGATCCGGCGGACGTTCTCGGACGATTCCTTGATCGCGACCAGCTTCGGTTCGTCGGCCAGCTCGACGAACATTTCGGGGGTGATGTCGACGCCGTAGGTGACCGGATTGTTGTAGACCATGATCGGCAGATCGGAGGCGCCCGCGACGGCCCGGAAGTGGGCGAGCGTCTCGCGGGGGTCGGACTTGTAGACCATGGCCGGAAGGACCATCAGGCCGTCGAGGCCGATCTTGCGGGCGTCGGCGGCGTACTTGCAGGCGAGTGCGGTGGTGCATTCAGCGACGCCCGACATGACCGGCACGCGTCCGGCGACGTGCTCGACGGTCGCGCGCAGGACCTGCATCTTCTCGGCGTAGTCCAGCGAGCAGTTCTCGCCGACGGTTCCGAGCATGATCAGACCATGAATTCCGGCATCGATCATCCGGTCGAGATGGGCCATGGTCGCCGGGAGGTCGAGCGACTGGTCGGGATGGAACTGCGTCGTCGCCGCTGGAAAGACCCCTTCCCAAACTGATTTCATGGCGATTCGATCCTGCATGTGGCCCGATCGTCCGGAAACATCGTCGCGTTTCAATCCAGACAGGATAGACGCTCAGGCCGCAGAAGGGAAGCACCCGAAACGCCGGTTTCGGTCCCTCAAAGTCCGCCCAGCTCCTCTTCGAGCCGTCCGACCAGCTCGCCGAGGGCGAGGTCGTCGAGCCGGAGGGCGAGCAGCGGGTCGACCGAATCGGAGTTCAGACCGATCAGGTCGGCCGATCCGGTCGGAAGCTTCAGGGCCTTCACACGAGAATCGAGAGCCCGGGCGACGATCTCGTCGAGCGAGAAGGCGGAGGAAATGGAAGCGAGCCGCGCGGCGATCTCGCGGAAGCCGGCGTCGTCGAGGCGGCCGGCGCCGTCGAGCCGGGACGCCTCGGCGGTGGCCAGGAGGGCGTCGGCGAGCCGGTCGCGGGCCTGCTGCTGGAGTCGGGTGGGTAAGGTGGCCATCTCAGGGAAGTTGCCTGGGGGATCGGCGCTTTGTCGGGGACTTCAACCGGAGGATTGGTGGAGTGCGAGGTGGTGGTGGTCCATCATCCCGCGTGAGGGTCCTCGACCGGGGAATCCGCGGCTGTTCGGTGCAGGTGTTCGGGAGGGCGGTAGGATGAGGTTAGCGCCATCGTGAGCAAGACCCCAACCCAGGCGAAGAAAAGGAAGAGGGCGGCCACGAAACGTCGGCGTGCGGGATCGGGCCGGGTCATGGGTTTCCCTCCGCGAGTGGGTCAGAACGGATCGTCGTGAGCGAGGACGAGTTTGGGTCGGAACGCGACCTGGAAGTCGAAGACGTTGTCGAAGTCGGATCGCGAGTCGGTCGGCGTTTTCTCCAGGTCGCCGGTCGCGATCATATTGTAGACGATGTCGCCGATATCGGAAGTGGAACCGATCCCCCAGTGGGCCAGGACCGTGGCGGCCAGGAGCCCGTACTGGTCGAGCGCCAGGGTTCGAACGGCGTGGCAGAGTTCCTGGCCGGTGACATGGCCGGCTCCCTTCGGGAGACGGGATCGAGATCGGCGAGACCGAGTGGTGCCGGTCTCCGCGGTCCGGGCGCGGTAAGCGGCGATCTTCTTGCGGCGGGCCTGATCGAGCGCCTCGAGAACAAACGCGTAGGCGTCGATCCCATAGCGGGGATCCAGGGCAATAATCCGTGGGAGGTGGTCGCGAAGGCTCATGGACAGGTCATCCTGTGGGATTCGAACCGGCTCTTCGGCGAGCGGGCTGATCAAGGAACGCCGGTCGGGGGGAGAAACGGTCAGTTACGGGAGATTGGACGGTCATCCATCAGGTCATCGTCGGAATCGTCGAAATCGTGGTCATTCGTCGAAGGCGAGCCGGCCCGGCGGCCGAGAGGGGGCTCGATGAGGAGCAGGGCCTCCCGGCCGAGAATCACCCGGCGGCGGTCCTCGTATTCGACCACCACCTTTTGCGCCAGGATCTCATGGCCGACGATCCGGCCCCGACCGGCGGCCGTGGTGACCGTGGAACCCACCGGCGGCAGGGTCGATTCCAGAGCGCGGTAGGTGTCGTACTCGTAACGAAGGCAGCACTTCAGCCGCCCGCACCGACCGGAGATCTTGGAGGGGTCGAGCGTGGTCTTCTGGACCTTCGCCATCTTCATTGAGACCGGCGGCATCTTCGTGAGATGGGTGTTGCAACAGACGGGCTTGCCGCAGTCGCCGTAATCGGCCAGGAGCTTCGCCTCGTCGCGAACGCCGATCTGGCGCATCTCGATCCGGGTCCGAAGGGCCCGTGCGAGGTCCTTGACCAGTTCCCGGAAATCGACCCGCTTCTCGGCGAGGTAATAGAAGATCACCCGCTCTCGGCCGTGGAGAAGCTCGACGTCGACGAGGTTCATCTGAAGCCGGCGTCGGGCGATCAGCTCGTTACAGGTGGCGAAGTCGCGTTCCCACTCATCGGCGGTCCGATCCTCCTGCGCCAGATCGTCGGCGGTCGGGAGGCGGAGGATCTCGCCGCGCGAGGGGTCGGGCAGGAAGCGAGAGGTCTGCTCGCTGGCCGGGCAGAGGACCTCGCCCATCTCCGTACCGCGATCGCTTCGGAGAACGACCGCCTGCCCCCGAGGGTGGTCTTGCCCCGGCAAGCCGGCGAACTCGCCGAGGAACCGCATCCGACCATATCTGACGACGTAACCCTGTGCCATCCTGGTCGTTCCGTCGGGCGTTCGGGGATCGATCGCACCGGACGGGGCGCAAAGGCAACGGAGAGTCCTGCGCCCGATCAACTCACCCTCATCATCGCAGAAACGAAAGATTCGGGGAAGAGCAGATGGGCATTTGTGATTCGAGGATGGGCCCGCCGATCAGTCGCGCGGACGTGCCGGCGCCAGGTCGGGCGGGCGGACGGCACGCCCCTGCTGATTTTTGAGGCGATCGCCCAGTTCGCGGCGGATGGCATCGGCTTTCTTTTCGAGCTCGCGAACGACCTCGGGGTGCTGGGAGGCCAGGTTGGTCCGTTCGCCGATGTCGGTATCGAGGTCGTAGAGTTCGAGGCCGACCTCCAGCTTCCGATACTTGCCGGGGATGCCGCCGTGGCCGGGAGCCTGGCCGTTCATCGTTCGGGAGACGTGGGGGAAGAGCAGTTTCCATCGGCCGGATCGCATCGACTGAAGCTGGCCGTTCGCATAGTAGAAGAAGAGCGAGTCGTGCGGGCTCCGTGCGCCCGGGGCGCCGAGGAGTAGCGGGCGGATGTCGAGGCCGTCGATCGGACGATCCGGCAGGTTGGCGCCGGCGAGAGCGGCGAGGGTCGGCAGGATGTCGATGGTCGCGGCCGGCTCCCGGCAGACCGTCCCGGCCGGGATCCGGCCGGGCCATCGGGCGATCATCGGCTCGCGGATTCCGCCGTCAAAGCAGGTCCCTTTCCCTTCGCGGAGCGGACCGGCCGAGCCGGCGTGGTCGCCGTAGCTGAGCCAGGGGCCGTTGTCCGAAGTGAAGATCACCAGGGTTTTTTCGTCGAGGCCGTTCTCCTTCAAGGTTGCGAGGACCCGTCCGATCGAGGCGTCGATTTCGGTGATCACGTCGCCGAAGAGGCCGCGATCGGTCTTGCCGCGGAACCTGTCTCCCGCGAAGAGCGGGACGTGCGGCTGGTTGAACGCCAGGTAGAAAAAGAACGGCCGCTCGCGATTGCGGCGGATGAAGTCGACGGCGCGGTCGGCAAATCGGGCGGTCAGAGCGACCTGGTCCTCGGATGTGATGTCCGCGTCGGTCGCGTGGTCTCCGTCGATCAATGGGAGCTTCGGGTAAGACTTCGGAGCCTCGGGATGATGCGGCCACATGTCGCCCGAGTAGGGGATTCCAAGATACTCGTCGAAGCCGTGGTGGATGGGGAGCTGCGAGGGATTGCAGCCGAGGTGCCACTTGCCGGCCATCCCGGTCGCGTATCCCCGGCGTTTCAGGACCTCGGCGATTGTCGACTCGTCGTGGCTGAGGCCGGTCCGGTCGCGAGGGCCGAGCGCCCCTCGAATACTCACACGCTCGGGGTAGCATCCGGTCATAAGTGCCGCCCTGGACGCTGAACAGACCGGCGAGGCGACATAGAAGTCCGTGAACCGGATGCCCTCGCGCGCCATCGCATCGAGGTGGGGCGTCTGGTAGCCCCTGGCTCCGAAACACCCGACGTCGGCATAGCCAAGGTCGTCGCAGAAGATCAGGACGACGTTCGGAGGCGCAGCCTCGCCCGCCCTCGCGCTCTCCTGCGTCGCGAGCCGTGCGAAGGCAAGGGCTCCGACCAGCCAGACGGCTTTTTTCCAGGTTCGGTGGGCGGGCATGGCGATCTCTCCTTCGATCCGGCGTGACCAGGGCCGGCTTGACCTTGCGGGAGGCCGATGAGCGGAGTTGGAGCTTACGGCCGCCGTCAGCCCCGGGCAAGAGGCCGGCGCTCGCTTTGGGCGAATTCCGGGCCTGGCGAGTCGCCGCGATAGGATCTACAATACGCCATCTATCCGACCAAACGACCCCCGCGAAGGACCGAACGCGATGCCGACCCCGAACGAGCTTTACGATCAGGCGATGGAACACCGAGACCGTGGAGACAAACCGGGCGCGATCGCCCTCCTGGAGGAGGCCATCGCTGCGGATCCCGGGTTCGCGATCGGGCACGGGATGCTCGCAAAACTCTTCGCCGATGTCGCCGAGGCCGACAAGGCCATCGCGCACGCCCTCCGCGTGGTCGAGCTTGAGCCCGACGACACCTTCAGCTACACCGCACTCTCGGTCATTTATCAGCGATGCGGACGCATCCCCGAGGCCGAACACGCCAAGGCGCTCGCCTGGCAGAAGCAGCACGGGATGGATTGATCGCCCAGGTTTCCATCGATCCGAGGCACCCTCATGCGCTTTCGCTCCCTCTGGCCCGGCCGCGTTCTTCTCGTCCTGATTGTGCTTTCCGGGATCGCCGGGCGGGCCGTTGTGGCCGCACCGCCGGCGGATCCCTGGATCGATGCCCATCTCGACGAGTTGCTCAAGCTTTACCGGCATCTGCACACGCATCCTGAGCTCTCGTACCAGGAGATCAAAACGGCGGGGCGGATCGCCGAGGAGTTGCGGAAGATCGTCGGAATGGAAGTCACTGAAAAGGTTGGCGGGACGGGCGTGGTCGGTGTCCTCAGGAATGGTGAGGGGCCGGTCGTGCTGCTCCGCACCGATATGGACGCTCTGCCGGTCGTCGAGGACACCGGGCTTCCCTTCGCCAGCAAGGAACAGGCCACGGATAAGCAGGGGCGTACGGTCGGCGTGATGCACGCCTGCGGCCATGACGTTCACATGTCCTGCTTTGTAGGCACGGCCCGGTGGCTGGCCGACCACCGCGACCGATGGAACGGGACGGTACTCCTCGTGGCTCAACCCGCCGAGGAGGCCATCGGAGGGGCGAAGGCGATGCTTGACGCCGGGCTCTACCGGCGGTTTCCGAAGCCCAATTTTGCCCTGGCCCTCCATTGCGCGGCGGAGGCGCCGGCCGGCTCGGTTTTCTACTGCCCCGGTCCCATGCTCGCCAGTTCGACGTCGGTCTCGATCACGATCCGGGGGAAGGGGGGACATGGTGCCTGGCCTCATCGGACGGTTGACCCGATCCTGCTGGCCTCGATGTTCGTCGTGGATCTTCAGTCAATCGTTAGCCGCGAGATCGAGCCGATCCAGCCGGCCGTTGTCACGGTCGGATCGATTCATGGCGGGACGAAGCACAACATCATCCCCGATGAAGTGAAATTACAGTTGACCTTGCGGACGTTCTCGGAGGAGGTTCGTCAGCAACTCCTCGCGGGAATCCGGCGCAGGGCGGAGGGGCTCGCGAAGGCCCACAACGCCCCCGAGGCGACGGTCACCATTGACGAGACGACTCCGCCCACGATCAACTCGGCCGGACTGGTCGAGAAGGTGGTCGATTCACTCCGCGGGTCAATCGGGACCGATCGGGTGCAGAAGGCTCCTCCCGTGATGGGCGCTGAGGACTTCGGCCTCTTCGGCGAGGGTGGCGTGCCGATCTGCATGTTCTGGCTTGGGACGATCGAGCCGGCGCGGCTCGCCAGGGCGATGGAGAGCCACCAGCCGATGCCCGCGTTGCATTCGTCGAGGTTTCGTCCCGACGCCGCGCCCAGCATCGCCACCGGAATTCGAGCGATGACCTCGGCCGTCGCGGGCCT
>DAIDJI010000340.1:0-1571 GCA_027451455.1 Planctomycetales bacterium
GGACGTCCCCGTCATCCTCGACGGCGCCGAGGCCGGCCGGGTGTGCCTCGCCGACCTGCTCCCCTGATTCCTTCCGGACTCCCCGCTCCGAAACTGCCCATTGCCGACGCCCGAATCTTGTGTGGACCCGTGCAGGAATCTATGCTAGTCCACTCGCGGCGCGATGAGGGCAAGGGGGATCTCGCTCGGCGACGAGACGAGGGCCGGAGGGCGCGGCCTTGGCGGATCTGATCCGGATCGAGGGGCATGAGGCAGCCGGGGACGACGATCGATTCGCCCGGTTCCGCCTGATCGGATGGTGGGACCAGGAGCGGCTGGCGAAGGCCCGCGTTTTGGTCGTCGGCGCTGGGGCGCTTGGCAACGAGATTCTCAAGAATCTGGCGTTGCTTGGCGTCGGCCGGGTTTTCGTTGCCGACCTCGACCGCGTGGAGAACTCGAACCTCTCGCGGTCGATCCTCTTCCGTGAGACCGACCGCGACCGGCCGAAGGCCGAGGTCGCCGCCGATCGGGCTCGCGAGGTTTATCCCGGGATGAAGGTCCGGCCGTTCGTCGGCAACGTGGTCCATGACCTCGGCTTGGGAGTCTACCGGTGGGCCGACGTGATCCTCGGCGGACTCGACAATCGCGAGGCCCGTGTGGCGATCAACCAGGCGTCGGCAAGAGCGGGCAAGGTCTGGATCGACGGCGCGATCGAGCGGCTGGATGGCGTTGCCCGTGTTTTCGATCCTGCGACCGGCCCCTGCTACGAATGCACGATGGGCGAGAACGACTGGAAAATGCTCGAGGCTCGCCGGAGCTGCGCCCTGCTCTCTCGGGGCGAGATGGAGCAGGGAAAGGTGCCGACCACTCCGACCACGGCCTCGATCGTCGCGGGTGTCCAGGTTCAGGAGGCCGTCAAGTATCTCCACGGGCTCGACGTGATCGCCGGCCAGGGGTTTGTCTTCGACGGGATGCACCACCAGAGCTATCTCGTCACCTACACCCGGAAGGACGACTGCCCCTCGCACGAGGCCGATGAGGATCTCGTCGTCCTCGACGCCGGCACGGCCGACCTGAGGGTCGGCGATCTCCTCGAACGGGCGCGATCGGACCTCGGCGCCGACGCTGTTCTTGAGGTTGGTCGCGACCTGCTTGGCTCGCTCCGCTGTGAGCGATGCAGTGAGGAGGAGCCGGTCCTCGCCTCGCTCGGCCGGATCACCGAGGCCGAGGGACGCTGCCCGAGGTGCGGCGAGCCCCGGATTCCTTCGATGTTCCACACGATCGACGGACGCCGGGTGGATCTCCTCGACCGGACGCTTTCGTCGATCGGAATCCCACTCTGGGACGTCGTCGCGGGACGGCTCGGCCTCGTTCACCGCTATTACGAACTGGGCGGCGATCGCCCCCTGGTCCTCGGCGTCCTGGAGTCGTGACGAAATGGAAGCACCGGATATCCGGCTTCTGGCGAGTGAGGACCTGACCGACGCGGCGTTCCCCGGCGGCCGGAACGAGGCGTTTCGGCGCCAGGTTTTACCCTGGCCGCCAGATGCCGCCGCGTCTGGCCACAGAGAATGGGTTCAGCGAAGAAACCT
>DAIDJI010000340.1:1581-6365 GCA_027451455.1 Planctomycetales bacterium
CGAGGTTCACTCTGCGCTCTGGAAGCACGCGTCGGAGGATACCTCGGTCGAGATCTGCGGCGTGCTGGTCGGCACCTGGCACCGCGACGAGGTCGGGCCGTTCGCGAAGATCGTCGAATCGATCCGCGGCGAGGCCGCGCAGAACAAGTTCGCCGAGGTCACGTTCACGCACCAGACCTGGGCCAAGATCAACGCCGAGATGGATTCGAAATACGCCGCGATGCGGATCGTCGGCTGGTATCATACCCATCCCGATTTCGGCATCTTCCTCTCCGACCGCGACCGCTTCATCCAGGAGCATTTCTTCTCGGGGCCGGGTCAGATCGCGCACGTGATCGACCCGATCCGCCGGCTGGAGGGCGTCTTCATCTGGCGAGACGGCAAACCGACGCCCGCCGATCACTTCTGGGTCGGTGATCGAATCCAGATGGGCCCGGATGCATCGAGGCCGGAGGGCGGCAGCCACGCCCCTGCGCACGGCGATCTTCCCAGACCCGGCGACGGCCCGCTCCCGTCGACGCTCCGCCTCGCCCTGTATCTGAGCGTCTTCCTGGTCGGCTACCTGCTTGCCACGATCCAGGGCTCGTGGGAGCGGATGCGGGCGACCGAGGCTGAGGTCGCGCGGAACAACGTGGCGGCGATCCTCCGGCTCGGCCTGGCCGACGAACTGGACCGACTCCGCCGCGACCTGGCGCCGGTTGGGCCGGCGATCGAAGCGGTACGGTCGAAGCCCGACGCGGCCAGTCGCGTCGTCGAGGAAATCCGGCGCAGGCTCGCGGAAGTTGACCAGCGGGCCGAGGCCCTGAAAGCCCACTACGGTAACGCGCCCGAGGTCGACGCGTATCTCCGCCGTTACTTGCTGGAGCGAGACCAGCGGGCCCCGTCGCCATCGAGGCCGGCCGAGGCGCAGGACGGTCCCGGGGCGAAGGCCGAAAAGCGAGCCTCCGCAGGCAAATCGTGAGCGGTCCGCGTCCGATAATACCGATCGAACCTGAATCGCCGTTCCGAGTCTGGAGTCCCGGCCCCGCACCTACTTCGCGGGCCCTCGCCGATCCGAGCGCGACGCCCCCTGTCCGGAGGAACCGCCGATGCCGCCGAGCCAGAACCAGCCGCTCCGCCTCTCGGCCGATGATCTGTACGCGCCTGAGGTGCAGGAGTACCTCGACGTTCAGGCGATGATGAACCGGGCTCTGCCCGAGGCCGAGCCACTGCCCTGGATCTTCCGTGTCCTGTATTCGAGCTATTTTTACCTGAGCATAGCGAGCGGGCTGGGGGCATTCGTGGCCTGGCTCTGCCTGGAGCCATTCGTCACCGATGCCGACCTGCCCGGCCGGTCCGACTGGATCGACGACTGGCTGATCTTCTGTTCGGTGACGGGCATGGTCGGTCTCTTCCTGGGAGCCGCTGAGGGGATCATGTGTCGCAACGTGAGGCGCGCTGTGATCTGTGCCTCGGTCGGGCTCGGAGTTGGCCTCGCGGGTGGGATTGTCGCCGTCTTCGTGGCGAAGATCATCATGACGATCATGGTCGTGTTCGCCATCCAGTTCATGAAGGATCCACAGCCGGGCAAGATGCCGACCGGCCTCTCGTTCCTGATCCTGATGATGGGCCGGGCGACCGCCTGGGCCGTCGCCGCGATCCCCGCCGGAATCGGCCAGGGGATCGCCCTTCGCGAGATGAAGGTCGTCGTCAACGGTCTGCTCGGCGGTGTCCTCGGTGGTCTGCTCGGCGGGATGCTCTTCGACCCGATCAGCGTGGCCTTCCCCCCCGCCAACGGCGAGGCCTGGCTCAGCCGATGCGTCGGGCTGACGATGATCGGCCTCTCGGTCGGCCTCTTCGTCGGGATCGTCGAGCAGTGGACCAAGTCGGCCTGGCTCCTGATGAAGGCCGGCCCGCTCGCCGGCAAGCAGTTCGTCGTCTTCCGGAATCCGACCGTCCTGGGCAGTTCCCCCAAGGCCGATATCTACCTGTTCAAGGATGAGGCGATCGAGCCCCGCCACGCCCTGATCCACGACCGGGGCGGTCGGTTCGAGATCGAGGACATGGACTCCGCCGACGGCACTTACGTCAACGGCATCCCCGTCAAGCGCCAGATTCTCCATCCTGGCGACCAGATCGTCATGGGCAAGACCGTCCTGGAATTCGCCCTGAAAGAGAACAAGTAGTCGGAACGCCTCCCTCGACGGCAGGCCAGGCCCAAGGAGACCCCGGTCATGGCGATCTCGTTCTCGTGTCCGAACTGCGGCAAGAAGCTCAAGGCCCCCGACTCGGCGGTCGGCAAGTCGTCGAAGTGCCCCGGCTGCAATACTCCGGTGACGTGCCCCGAGCCGGTCTACGAGGCCGAGCTGATCGAGCCGCCCCTGGCCGGGCCGAACCCCTACGACGACATCGACGACGGCTTGCCCTATGGCGTCGCCGGCCCTGCGGCCGGTCAGGAGGCCGACACCGGCCCCGAGCCGCGCAAACCCTGCCCGATGTGCGGCGAGATGATCGTCGCGACCGCCGCCAAGTGCCGGTTTTGCGGCGAGGTCTTCGATGCCAAACTCAAGAAGGCCAAGAAGAAGAAAAAGAAAGGCTCCTACTCGTACGAGGAAGAGAATCTCTCGGGAGGCGATATCGCTGTCGCGATCCTCTGCTCGGGGATCGGCTGCATCGCCGGGCTGGTCTGGATGATCCAGGGCAAGCCCAAGGGGGGCAAGATGCTCGGACTCTCGATCCTGATGAACCTCATCTGGGGGGTCGTCCGGATCGCGATCACGGCGGCCGTCCAGAATGCCCAGCCATGAGGCCCCGGCGCGTGCGCCGGGACCGCTGATCAGCGACTGCTCATCGGGCCGCCCGGAGCCGATCAGGCCCGGGCGAGCAGGGCCTTGATGGGCTCTCCCTTGCCGTCCTTCGTGACGTAGAACGGCCGCTTCTCGACGTCAAATGCGGTCTTCGGCCCGATCCCCATCGCGTGCAGGAGGGTCGCGTGCAGGTCGGGGATCGAGACCGGGTCGCGGGTCACCACCAGCGGGCGTTCCGGCGCTGTCTCGCCGTGGACGAGGCCGCGGCGGAATCCTCCCCCGAAGATCAGGACCGAGCCCGAGCCGGTGAAGTGCCGGTGCAGGCCGTAGTGGATCGGCTTCTGCATCACGTCGGCCTTCGCACGCGACTGGTCCTTCGCCGTGCTCCCCGGCACGCCCTCGATCATCATGTCCCGGCTGAACTCGCTGGCGACCACGACCAGCGTTCGATCGAGCAGCCCGCGCTCCTCCAGGTCGAGGATGAGTTGAGCGATCGGCTGGTCGATCTGTTTTTTCATTTCGGTGTACGTGGCGTGCCCGTTCTCATGCGTGTCCCAGCTCAGGAACGGGACGTACTCGGTCGTCACCTCAATGAACCGGGCGCCGGCCTCGGTTAACCGGCGGGCGAGCAGGCAGCCCTGGCCGAACCGGCCCGTATTGTAGCGGTCGAAGATCGCCTTCGGCTCCTTGGTGAGGTCAAACGCCTCACGCTCGGGGGAGTTGAGGAGCCGGTAGGCGTTGTCCATCGCGCGAACGACCGACTGCCGGTGATAGTCGCTCGCCATCTCGGCGAGCGGGCCCTCGTCCATCAACCGGCGATAGGCCCGCTCTCGGCGCGCGAACCGATCGCGGTCGACTCCCCGGGGCGGGCGGACCGCGGCGATCGCGTCGAGCGGGTACGGGATGTTGAACGGGCCGTACTCGCTCCCGAAGAAGCCGGCCGTCGTGAACGCCTTCAGCTCCTCAACTTCTCCGTGTCCCTCCAGCCGCTGACCGATGTTGATGAAGGCCGGGATCGCTGGGTTCCTCGGTCCGCGCACCTTCGCGACCCAGGCTCCCAGATGCGGCGCCGCCACGGTCTGCGGCGGAACGTACCCGGTATGCCAGTGATACTGGTGCCGCGAGTGGAGGATGTTCCCCAGGTCGGCCACCACGTGCGAGCGTATCAGAACGCCCCGATCCAGCACCGAGGCCGTGTGTTCCAGCCCCTGAGAGATCCTCACGCCGTCGAGCGCCGTCGGGATCGAGGGGAACGTGCAGAGGATCTTCTCAGCCGGGACGCCGATTTCGTACGGCGTGTACCGCTTGGGATCAAAGGTCTCGGGCGAGGCCAT
This sequence comes from Planctomycetales bacterium, assembly GCA_027451455.1. Taxonomy (GTDB): domain Bacteria; phylum Planctomycetota; class Planctomycetia; order Isosphaerales; family Isosphaeraceae; genus JAKAUH01. The sequence continues at coordinate 5,702 of DAIDJI010000340.1, forward strand.
CCCGCCCGCCAGCCAGAGCAGGATCATGGTATCGGCGGTTGGCTCGGGCTGTCGGACAGGCTCGCCGGCAGAAACCGGGACCGGCTCGCCGCACGCGAGGGCCGCCGCCGTCGCGGCTCCCATCGCGCGGAGGAACGCGCGACGGCTCCCGTCCGTCCCTCGGATCGGATCATCGAAGATCATCGGCTCGCCTCCCTATCGGATGAGCTGGAATTCGGGGAGAACGGTCACAACCCAGAGCAGGTCGGCAAGGCCCTCGGCAGTCGCTGGCGTGCCGAGCAGCTCCCGGGCTGTGGCCCGTTCGTCCGATGCAGGCCGACGCCCCAGCGCCTGCAAGTAGAGCGAATCGATCCATTCGTCTGCCGATGCTCCGGGACGCGATCGCATCAGGTTCGCCGCCCCACGTGCCAGTGTATCGTTAAAGAGCTGGCCGTTGGAGAGATCGAGCGCCTCGAGTGTGGTCAGCACGTCGCCCCGCGTCGTCACGACCTGCTCGCGATTCGGGCGGCCGAGCGAGCGCATCAGATCGTTCGATTTCATCAGCGAGGCCCGGAGGAAGCGATGCTCGGGCGCCGTCGCCTTGCAGGGCGGCTGACCCGGTGCGTCGGCCTTCTCCGGCGCTGTCTTCGTGAGCAGCCAGAGGGCGTCGACGAACTGCTCGGCG
>DAIDJI010000341.1 GCA_027451455.1 Planctomycetales bacterium
AGAGTCTCTCCTCGCAAAGACCGATCCTTTCCTCATTCGGAAGCCGACCGAGAGCCACCTCATATCGGACAGTTCCGTACCGATTGTCTTCAAGTTCCAGGCGGAGTTGCTCTGGGATGGCAGCCTCAATAGCCAGTTCAAACCGATCTCCGTTACGACCCCAGACCAGGTCTTCCAGGTTTTGGCTTCGTTCTGCAATGGCTGCCAGCGGGCCCTGGGTTACCAACCTTCCCAGAAAGGCAACGACATCCAGAAACGTCGTCTTGCCGCTGGCATTCGGTCCGACGAGGACATGAAACGGCCCCAGATCCTGGCGGACATACCGGAGACACCGATAGTTCAGGGCTTCAATCTGCGTGATCACGGCCGTATCTCCCCACCCGGGGCCTTTCCCGAGGCCCCGGCCGCGATCGCCATCGCGATCCAGCCAGCCAACATCAGAAGGCCGCCGATCGGGGTGATCCTGCCGTACCAAGTCTCGCCCGTGACGCAAAGGAGATAAAGGCTCCCCGAGAACAGGATCGATCCGGCCAGGAACAGCCAGCCGGCCGCCTCGATCGCCATTCCGGTCCGTCCCCATTGCGCCATCAGACCGACCGCGACGATCGCCAGCGCGCAAAACATCTGGTATTGCGAGGCCGTGTGGAAAGTCTCGTTGAGTCGGGCCGTCGAGATTCCGCCGGGTACGCTTCCCATCGATTCGAACCGCGATCGCAGGCCATGGGCGCCGAACGCTCCCATTGCGACCGAAAGAAAACCCCAGATCGCCCCGATCCTCAGCCAGAACGTTGCGCCCATGGTTCGTGGGTCCTCCGGTTAAAAGATGCGGTTCTACAGATGGGTTCAGCGGACAACCCCGCCGAGCAGGGGTGTGGTCGGATGTTTCCGGATGGCCGCGCGCGACTCGGCGGCGAGGAAAAGCGAGCCGGTCACGCAGATCAGGCCCTCCGGCCCGGTGAGTCCGCGGGCGAGGTCGAGTGCCTCGGCGGGGTCGTTGGTGAGGTGGGCCGACCGTCCGGCGAGCATCAGGACAGCGGAGACCACGGTCTCGGGCGAGAGGGCGCGCGGGTTCTCGACGTATTGCGTCGCGATCACCTCGTCAAAGAGGGGCAGGAGCGCCTGGAGCTGTCCGCGCAGGTCCTTGTCGCGGGTCGTGCCGAAGACCAGGGTGCGCCGGACGTTGGGGAAGCACTCGAGGAGGGTTGCGGCCAGGGCCTCGGCCGAGGCGGCGTTGTGTGCGCCGTCGATGACGAGCAGCGGCCGGTCACCAAGGATCTCGACCCGGGCCGGCCACTCCAGGGCCGCGAAGCCTCGGGCGACGTCGGCCGGCCCGACGGAGAGCCGCGGCTCGACCTCGGCGAGCGCGTCGAACCCGGCCAGCGCGACCGCCGCGTTGTGCGCCTGGTGAGGCCCGAGGAGCGGGAGATCGAGCGTGCCCCAGTCACTCCGCCAGGTCTTCACGGCGACCTGGAACGGCGAGGGCCGGGTGATCGGCCGACTGGGCGGGATCGCCTCGAACTCGAAGTTTTCGCCCAGTTCAAGGAGTCGGCAATGCCGCTGGTCGGCGACGCGGCGGATGGCCTCGCGGGCCTCGCCGGCGCGTTCGCCGCTGACCGCCGGTCGCCCTCGCTTGAGGATTCCGGCCTTTTCCGTGGCGATCGCTCCGAGCGTGTTGCCAAGCTGCCGGGTGTGGTCGAACGAAATGCTCGTGATGATCGAGACCCGCGGATGAACCACGTTCGTCGAGTCGAGCCGGCCGCCCATGCCGACCTCCAGCACGACGGCGCCGACATTCCGGCGGGCGAAGTGGAGCAGGCCCATCGCCGTGGTGATCTCGAAGAACGTCAGGCGGCACTCCTGGCAGCGAATATCCTCGGCCTCGACCCGGTCGACCGCCTCTCGGACGTCGTCCACCAGCGCGACGATCTCGGCCGGTTCGGCCGGTCGGCCGTCTATGACGAACCGCTCCTCCAACCGGTGCAGATGCGGCGAGGTGTACAACCCCGTCCAGACGCCCGAGGCGGAAAGCCCCGCGGCCATCATCACGGCGGTGGAACCCTTCCCCTTGGTCCCGGCGATGTGGACGATCGGCAGGCCGAGATGGGGATCGCCGAGCGCCCGGAGAAGGCGACGCATCCTCCCGAGCTTCAGCTCGGCCGGGATGCGGGGCATCCCCAGCCACTCGTAATTGAGCCGGTTGTAAAGGTATTCAAGTCGATCCTGATAATCGGGCGGCATGGCGAGGCGGTCGCGCTCCCCTCAGCCCCGGGTCCGGAATCGGGCGGCAGCCAGTCCGAGGGCGCGGGGCCGGGAGATCCCCCATCCGCACCGACGGCCCGCGTCCGCGCCCGTCCGGCTCAGCCGGGGGATACCGGCGGGATCGGCGCGAGACGCAACAGGCGTTGGATCCGCGCGCAGAACTCGACGAGCGAGAAATCCTTGGTCCAGTAATCATCGACGCCGAGAGCGAAGCCCTCCAGACGCGTGTCCGAGTCGCCGAGCTGCGAGAGCACGACGACCTTCATCCCCACCGCCTCCGACGACCGCCCGAGGTGCTCCAGGACTTCCAGACCCCCCATCACAGGCATCCAGATATCCAGCAGCAAGAGCCCAGGAGCGTGCGACCGAACCAGGCTCACCGCCTCGCCCCCGTCGCACGCCTCGAAGACCGTATGTCCCTCGCGACGAAGGCTCTCAGCCAGCACCGAGCGCAGGTCGGCCTCGTCCTCGGCCAGGACGATGGTCGTCACCACCTTCTCGGATCCCTCGCCGAGCGATTGCATGGCATCATACCACCGGATGCGAGCCAACGAGCCGTCCCAGCCCGAAGAGGGGAGGAAAAGACCGACTCAGCATACCCGCAATCCGGGGCCGTTTGCCATGCCTTTCATCCATTCGCCGCGAGCAAGGAACTACGTCTCGCCCGCGGCCAGGCCGCGGATGTAGTCGAGCGCTTCGTCCACCTCACAGACGGCCGCGCCCGGGACGCGCCCGCGGCGGTCGAGCTCGTTGAGAAGCATCAGGTCGTCGTACAGTTCGGACTGCTGGAGCCGCGCCCGGGCCCGGCCGCCCAGCTCGCCGGTTCGGAGGGCCTGCGCCTCCATGTGATGCTCGATCAGCCAGCCTGTCCGATCGGTGACCGAGCCCTCCAGCGCCTCCATCGCGGCCGAGACGTGATCGTGTGGGTCGATTGCCTTGCCGATGTCGTGCAGCAGTGCCGCGAGCAGGAATTCCTCGTCATACGGCCGCTCCTCGCGTGCCAGCTCGAAGACCTGCAAGCTGTGATAAAGCGCGTCCCCCTCGGGATGATACTTCCTGCTCTGCTTCACCCCTTCGAGCGGCTCCAGAAGCATTCGATAGAGCAGGTACGGGTCGATCTTCTCTTCCAGGGCGTCGAGTTCGGTGTCGAGGTTGAGATCGGGATATTCCTGCCCGAGGATTGCCTCCAGCTCGGCGATCGACGCCCGCTCGATCGCCTTGCCGGTGATCGAGCTCTTGAAGACGTAATGCGCCTTGTCCTCCGGATAGACTGTCAGCTCGAAGTTGTTCCGGTCGAAGACGTGGACGTGTGTGAAAACCCGCTCTTCGCTATGTTTGATGATCCGTTTCCACTCCACGTCATACCGAATTTCGAGCTCGTCGAGGAGGTTGGTGACGAGCGTCAGGCTGTCGGAGAAAACGTGGATGTCGATGTCGGAGCCCTTGCGGACGTGGCCGGTGAGCACGCTTCCGATCAGCCGGGGGCGGAACCGGGCCAGGCACTTCATGAAGCGAAGGGCGTCGAGCCGCATGTCGAGCAGGTGCTCGAGCCGCTTCGGCCCCTCGTGCATCCGGGCCATCGCCTGGATCTGGTCGCGGATCTCTCGGTTGCTGGGGAGATCGCCGGGCCGGTGACGGTATTCCAGGCCAAGCTGGCGGGCCGCCTTGCGCTTGGCCGTGAAATACTCCGACTCGACCCGACGGTACATCATCTGGGCGGCGAGAAAGGCGATCTGCCGCCGGAGGCGTTCGTCAGCCATGAGGAGGGGTGCGCCGCTTTTTGTGCCCATCCAGGCGGCGCTGGGCGATGGGAGACAACCCGCGATCGCGGGTCCTCGTTGGAAAAGGATAGGACGCCCGCCTGTCGAGGTCAAGGCTCGTCGGGCTCCAACATCTCGGATTCGAGCCGTTGGAGCACCTCCCGAAATCGCCGCTTCGAGCCAATGTAGGGGAGCAGCTCGAATCCGTTCCGCCAGTGCCAGAGTGTGCTGGAATCATTTCCTTCGAGAAAAGAACTGGCGAGTTGCGAGTAGCCGAGATCCAGCAGTCTCTCGGTGGCGTGCGCCAGCAGGGCGGAGCCGACGCCGAAGCCGGTGAGCGGGTGGGAGACGAAGATCCAGGTCAGATGCGGGTGGCCGAGTCTGCGCTCGACGGCGTCGACGGGCGGAGGCGTTTTCCATCGCAACGACCAGGCATCTTCGAGGTCAACAGGCGGGACGAGCGTCACGAGGCAGGCACCAATCGGCCGCTCCTTCGCCTCGATTCGGGCGACGTGGCAGGCTGCGTGGATGATCGGGCCGTCCTCACCCTCGCGAGCCGATCGAAGGCTGTCGCGCGCTACTTCGAGGCGTCGACGGTCGCTCAGGCTGGCGAACGGCTGAACGAGGCGAAAACCCGAGGCGAAAGCGTGAGCGAGGCCCGACCAGTCCTCCTCTTCCAGCCGGCGGAAGACCGCCCGTTCGCCATGGACCTCGACCTCGGGCGGTGGTCCGCCTTCCGATCGTCGCAAGTTCAGCCGGGCACCGTGGCACCTGGGTCTTCCCGATAGGATGGCCTTTCCGTTCAGGTAGTCGTAGCGGTAGGCCGGGTTTCGCGGAAGCTGATGGAACTGACGCAAGGTCATTGGAATCCGGATGATCGGGAACCATCGATCGATCATGAACGGGGACCGCTCCGCACCTGGGAGAATTCAGAAGACGGGCCCGATCCCTTTTGATTCGAGCACGATGTTTCTCCATGATCGGAGACGCGGACCCCCGAACTCCTCCGCCCTTGCGGGGGAGTCGGGTTTCCGCGAGGACCATCCGATCCGACCGAAGCCGGAGGAGCGGGGTTGGGCGATCTGGGAGTCGAGGAATCAAGCGGGCCGGAATCGCGATCGGCCGAGGTCAGTAGGAATCGGAGCTGATCACCTCGCCCACGTTGATCGTACCGAGCGCGATCCAGATCGGCGAACTGATGGAGTTCTTGATGAAGTGGACCGATCCGTCTCCGAAGAGCGTGTTGACACCCCCTGGGTGCCGACTCCTGGAGCCGACGTACTCGGACCCTTCGCTGTTCGTTTGGTTGCATCCGAGCATCTGGGCGGGCTGGCTATCGCAGAGTGAGCCGGGGCTGGGTGGGCTGGTCCCCGCGCCGGTCGATCCAAAGGATGCCAGGACGTCATAATTCCCAAGTGGGCCACGCAGGTAGTCGAGGAAACCGTTGGGTGTGAAGCGGGTCATGTAAGAGCCGGCACCCGGGTTCTGAAGCCAGATGGTGCCCCTCATGTCGTCGCTTGCGCCCTGGAGCATTTCCGAGACGAAGTGGGTGTTACTCAGGCCGTCGGTCACGGAGGCGAATCGCACGAGTTGGGGTCCCATGCCGCTCGAGGCCACGCCGAACGGAGACTGTCGATAAAGAGAGCCGTAGGAACCGAAGGGGATCTGCCCGTAATCGGTATTTCCCCAGTTCGCGCCATAGTTTCCCTTGGGCAGTGACCAGGGGAGGGCGGGAATGGCTCCTCCTGCGGCCGCGGAGAGCGCGGCGAGCGAGAGCGCGTTGGTGTTGTCGCTCGGGCACTGATAAACGGCCATTTTCGTCGTGATGACCGAGCTATTGACCAGGAATCCCTGCAAGATGGGGGGACCTTCGATACCGATCGCGGCATTGAAGGCGTTGTAGAGGGTGGCTTGCTCGATGTAAGGGAGCATCAGGACGAACCAGGGCGTATTCTGGCAGCCGCGGCCGAAACCTGGGTTTTTACAGGGGAGAACACCGATTCCGTAGACCACCCCGATGGGGATCGACCCATTGGACGACTCGTAGTTGGCGATGCCCAGGCCGAACTGCTTGAGATTGTTCGTACACTGGATGCGCCGGGCCGCCTCGCGGGCCGCCTGGACCGCGGGGAGGAGCAATGCGATCAGGACCGCGATAATCGCGATCACGACCAGGAGCTCGATCAATGTGAAACCATCGCGTCGCGTTGTCATTGGACCCGAAGCCTCCCTCTCGATCGACCAGGAATCCTCCACGCTCGGCGGCTCACGACGACGGCCGAGCTTTCGCGGCAATCCGGCATCGGATCGGCCAGAGCATGATCGGCCAATCGGATCCTCTCG